>JAHIWM010000054.1 GCA_018815765.1 Gammaproteobacteria bacterium
ACCAACTAAAACAGGCAGATACAACTGCCAGTGTTGTTCTGACACAAAATTTTGCTGCAGCAACAAAGTTGGCAATACCACAAAAATAGCCGTCAGTAATAAGTGCAGTACCAGCACACCAAAGTTCAGTCTTAATAATTCGGGATGACGAAATAGCGCTGCTATTTGGCCTTTGGTTGCCAGTGTTTCAGAAGCTGGCGCTTTACTGACAGCCACCGGCACCACTTTCCATACCAATAGCAAACCGGTAATAGCCATTAAAGCAGTGCACCAGAAAATACCACTTAAACCACTGGCTGCTGCTATAGCGGGGCCTGCCACCATAGCTATGGTGAAGGACAAACCTATGGTCATGCCGATCACAGCCATCACTTTAGGTCGTTGTTCTTCACGGGTAAGATCGGAAGCCAACGCCATCACAGCACCAGAAATAGCGCCCATGCCTTGCAACACCCGGCCAAAAGTCACCATATAAACAGAGTCAGCCAAAGCAGCGACCACAGAACCCAGCACAAAAAAGCTAAGCCCCAATAGCATGACTGGCTTTCTGCCCCATTTATCCGACAGCCAACCCATAGGAATTTGCAGCAGTGCCTGAGTTAAACCATAAGCACCTATAGCTAAGCCTATCCACAAAGGCGAAAAACCGATCAGGTCTTTACCAAAAATGGCAAACACAGGGATCAGCATAAATAAACCAAGCATCCGGAAAGCAAATACCAGTGCCAAAGACCAGGCGGCACGTTTTTCCAGTGGATTCAGATGGGACATCCGCGACATTTCTCCGGGTTAAAGCGGGCGGCGATTGTAGCACAGCTCGCCTCACCTGCCACAGCCGAACTAAAAGGAATCTGTCGCAAATTCGATGCGATCACGGCCCCTTGCTTTGGCCTGATACAAAGCATGATCAGCACGGCGTAGCTGACAGTCAAAATCGAAGTCAGCGTCAAATACTGCTATGCCTAAACTGATGGTCAAGTGTTGCGGTTGTGCGGATTCTGGCAATTGCATGCTTCGTACTGCCAGCAGTAAACGTTCTGCTGCTAACTGAGCAGAATCTTTGTCGGTTTGAGGGAGAAATACAATAAACTCTTCGCCACCATAACGCGCCAGTACGTCACTTTGGCGTAATTCCTTTTGCAGCACTTCCGCCACAGCAATTAGCACCTCGTCACCACCGTCATGACCTATCTTGTCGTTAATTTGTTTAAAGTGGTCCAAATCAATCATAAAAAGTGCTGCACTGTGGCGCTGACGCTGCAAATAAGCCAGGCAACCCTGAATAGCATTCACTAATCCACGGCGGTTCAGTAAGCCAGTTAAAGGGTCATGCAAAGCCTCGTCTTTAAACTTTTGTTGGGTTTCTTCCATATAGCCCGTCAGCGCAAAAATACAGTAACCCGCTGATACAGCTGGCCAAAAAGACTGTGAAATAAACAAACCCGACAATAACCAATCCGGCGCTATCAACAACATCAATGAACGAAGCAAACAAATCAGCAGCCAGACCGCAAAAACTACAGCCATCATGAAATCAGACAAAGTAAGATTTGGTTTTAAATAGCGGAAACACCAAAAGCTGGGGCCTATCAGCAAAAATGTAAACAATGTCATCAAATGCAAGCTGATATCTTGCTGTTTATAGTATGAAAAGTAGCTATAAGTGAACCCCAGCGCCAACCCCACAGGAACAATCCACCACCAGGGTACAGCCCGACCCGCTCGCTTAAAACAAAAAGCCGTCAGCAAACTCATACTCAGCGCAGACAAGCTTAAAGACAGCACTAAGCTCAGGCCCACAGCAGGCCAAAAGTAGAATAACCAGCTGAATAATTCAGCACAGATAGCGCCCTGCAGCAGAGGTAAAGCTTTGCTGTTTTGGTCTGTCGCACGCAACCGGAAACTTGCCAGTAAAAATACCAGCAACACTTGGATCATGGCGAAACAATAGAGTTGTTCTGAGGTCATAGTACGTCTGAAACTAAGAAGACACTTTCAACTTAGCTTCAACTGATTCAATCCGCAAATCTGGCTCAAAAACAGCGAAATAGCACCCTGCATCTTTGCTGTTTTTCTAAGCGGCTGGCTTGCTATAAAGCATGTATTTATATACAGTATCGCCAATTGAATTA
>JAHIWM010000055.1 GCA_018815765.1 Gammaproteobacteria bacterium
GAAGTGGCTGGCGATACTACGGAATAGTAAGCTGATCAAACCAGACTTTCTATTCAAAACCGTTATACTCAGGCCCTTGTAAAATACAGGGGCCTTTTTTGTGTTAGCTATTCTACGTCTGGTGCTGGTCGCCATTTTTATTGTATTCAGTGCCTTAGTGGGTTTGCTGATCTGTCTGGTTCGTCCTTTTTATGCCCCAAATGTGGCACTTTTCTCCAGTTGGTATGGCTGGTCTGCCTGGATCTTTGGTTTAAAAGTGGAAGTACGCCAGGCGCCAGAAGTGACAGCTGCTATGCCTTGTGTGTTTTTAGCTAACCATCAGAATAACTATGATTTATTCACCATCAGCAAAGCCTTGTTGCCAGGCACTGTGACCATAGGTAAAAAAAGCCTGAAGTGGATCCCATTTTTTGGTCAGCTGTATTGGCTCAGTGGCAATATCCTGATCGACAGAGCCAACAAATCCAAAGCTGTAGGCACTATGCAAGGGGCTGTCGATCGTATAGTGCAAGACAAGGTATCAGTCTGGGTATTCCCTGAAGGCACCCGCAGTTATGGTCGTGGTTTATTGCCTTTTAAAACCGGCGCTTTTCATATTGCGCATCAGGCCAAAGTGCCGCTGGTGCCTATTTGTATGAGCAACACCAGCAAAGTACGCTTAAACAAATGGAATAACGGCAGAGTCATTATTGAGATTTTGCCACCTATCCAGCCTGAAGGAACTCCGGCCCGTGAACTGGCTGAAACAATACGGCAACAGATGGCAGATAAGATTAAGCTGCTTGATAGCGAAGTGGCAACCGACTACACTGCCGACTCATTGACTGTCACAGGGTAATATCATGGAAAACTGGCAAGAATTTACTGAAGACACCATAGCTGCACTGATGGAAGATGGCAGCGATCCGGATGCGGAATACACCATCGAACACCATTTTTACCATGAAGATTTTGCCCGCTTAGAAAAACTGGCTGTTGAAGTCTTTAAATTAGGTTACGAAGTCACAGACGCCGAAGAAGTTGAATTTGAAGAAGGCGGCACAGCCTGGGTATTCGACGCTATTCGTGAACAGTCGCTGGACGGCGCCAGCATCACAGCAGACGCGATCAAACTGGAAGCCTTAGCGCAGAAGTTTGGTGTCGAATACGACGGCTGGGGCACCTATTTTGAAGGTGGTGAAGACGAAGACGGCGACTTCGATGATGACGAAGACGACGGCGACGAAGCTCCACGTCACTAACAACCACTGAAAATGGGGTCAGATCACATTGTTAACAGTTAACAATGTGATCTGACCCCATTTTTATTTCCTTTTCGTATAAGCTTGCTACTTTAAAGTATTTTAAGTTATTAGCTGGCTCTGCTTTAATAATTCGGGTCAGAGTAAAATTAAGTCGCCGATTTAATTTTACTCTGACCCGAATTATTTTTAGGAGAACAGAGATGGCGGCAAAAGAAATATCTGCAGATTTGCTGAACCAACTGCTCGATAAACTGGAAAAGCTGGTTGGCCGGGTAGAGTTTGGTTCTATTGAACTGGTGTTTCATCAGGGCAAATTGGTGCAACTGGAAAAAAACGAAAAACTACGTCTGGATAAACCTTCATTATAAAACTGGTTCAGACTGTTTCCCTCAGTGAACCGACTTACCCACTTTTCTTCTGCTTCAGCGCACCGGACCACCGGATCTGAAGTGATGTTGAGCCACTAACAGCAAAAGCTGTGCTGGCTGCAACCTGAACTCAGAGCGCTGATATGAGCATTCGTATAGACCAGATCAATAAAAAATTTGGCGACTTTGTTGCCGTCGATAATGTCAGTTTATCCATTCAGACCGGCGAACTAACCGCCTTACTTGGTCCTTCAGGTTCGGGTAAAACCAGCTTATTACGTATTATTGCCGGCTTAGAGCAAGCCGACAGTGGCAGCATCCATTTTGATGAGCTGGATATCAGCGCACGCCATGTTTCAGAACGTGGTGTAGGTTTTGTGTTTCAGCATTATGCGCTGTTTAAACATATGACCGTCTATGAAAACGTTGCTTTTGGTTTAACAGTGAAACCAAAAAAGCATCGTCCTTCGCCGGAGCTTATCCGTAAAAAAGTGCAGCATTTATTGGAGCTGGTGCAACTGGACTGGACAGCCGACCGTTATCCGTCTCAGCTCTCAGGTGGTCAACGTCAGCGTATTGCTTTAGCCCGCGCTTTGGCCGTAGAGCCTAAAGTACTGCTGCTGGACGAGCCCTTTGGCGCTCTGGATGCCAAGGTCAGAGCCGAATTGCGCCGCTGGTTGCGGCGATTGCATGATGAAATTCATGTCACCAGCGTTTTTGTTACTCACGATCAGGAAGAAGCACTTGAAGTGGCGGACAAAATAGTGGTGATGAACAAAGGCCGGATTGAGCAGCAAGGCTCACCTGAGCAAGTGTACGACAACCCAGCCAATCCTTTTGTCTATGAGTTTTTAGGGAATGTGAACTTGTTTCACGCCCGCATTAAACAGGGCAAAGCCGAAATAGGCCAGTTGTCTGTCGCCTCGCCGGAATTTACCAATGAACAGGAAGAAAGTGGTTTTGCTTATGTGCGGCCGCATGAAATTGATCTGTTGCTTAAACCTGCGGACGAAGCGCTGGAAGCCAAAGTCGACCTGATTACTATAGTAGGCCCTAATGTCCGGCTGGAATTGTTAGCCAAGGACAGCCAGCAACTGATCCATGTCGAGCTGGCCAGGGATCGTTTTAAACAACTGGGTTTATCGTTGGGGCAACAAGCCTGGGTTAAACCCCGTTACACTAAAGTCTTTCTTGGTGAAGGTATTTAGCTGACCATTTCACTGAAGTGCTAACTGAATAAGTTATTGAGATCAGCGTAATTTAAAGGGTGATCTGCAAGCCGTTCTGGCTGCAAAAAACTCCGCACAGCCTGCTGATAAGCCTGATAACTTTGCAGAAATAACGCCGGCCCTGCGCTTAAACGCTTCACTCCCGCCTGAGTTAAATCCTGCAAAGTTGCCTCTTCTGGCCAGCCCATTAAATTCAGCGGCAAACTACTGTGCTGGCTCAATTGTTTCGCCACAGCTAAATCCGTTAAACAAGGCACAAAAGCGCCATCAGCTCCAGACTCTTGATACAAAGCCAGCCGTCTGCGGCACTCTGAAACAGCTTCTGGCCCTGCAGCTAATTGTGCCAGATAAACATCAGTTCTGGCGTTAATAAACAAAGCCCGCTCGTTTAAAAGGCGACGGCAAGCGCGGATCTTGGTGCATAAAAGCTCTGGCGTAGCTGTACCGTCTTCAATATTAATACCTGCCACACCCAGCTCTGCCAACTGCAAAACCAACTCTGCAACTTGTGTTGGTTCATCACTGTAACCTTGCTCAATATCCACAGTGAAAGGCAATTGAATCACTCGCAGTATACGTTGTACCGCTGCCAGCAATTCAGCGACAGGAAGCTGCTGACCGTCAGGGTAACCCAAAGACCAGGCCAAAGCGGCGCTTGATGTGCCAAGGGCTTTAGCACCTTGTTGCTGTGCTAAAACCGCACTGGCGGGGTCCCAGATATTAATAAGCAACAATGGTTCTGGCTGTTGATGTAAAGCGAAAAAGGAGTGGGTCATCGTAGTCATATGCAAGTTCCTGTTTAACATGTAAGTGCATGCTAAAGCCCAACTGAATTTTTGTCTGGCCGCTTCCGGTCCTGATAGCAAAAAAAAGCCCCGCCGAAAAGTTGGCGGGGCACTATATGGGGCAGTCACTAAAGTCGATAAAGACTGTGGACCACAAGCAACAGGACAAGGAATAGAACGTAGTGGGGATAGTGCATCTTGCACTCTACGAATTTTGAATCCATTCAAACGACAGAGTAGTTGCCACTTCTCGCTGACGGTGAGTTGCGGCAACAGCTTTAATGTATTAGATTAAAATGTTTGTGTAAATTGTTTTTATATTCAAATAAGGAATATGTTAGTTGAGGGACAGCTACTCAATCGGTCATTTAGTTAGGCCCTGTCACAGCCAAATTTTTGGCCGCTTTGTATTCCAGCAAAGACTTCAGCAATAGGGTGACTAAAGCCAGCAAGGCCAACAAAGACGACACTGCAAAAGCGGCTGCAAACTGATATTCGTTGTACAAAATTTCAATATGCAAAGGCATGGTATTGGTTTGTTCGCGGATTTTGCCTGACACTACGCTGACAGCGCCAAACTCACCCATAGCCCTGGCGTTGGCTAGAATCACGCCGTATAACAAGGCCCATTTCACTGAAGGTAAAGTGACACGGAAAAAGGTTTGCCAGCCGTTGGCCCCTAAGGTTAAAGCGGCTTCTTCCTGCTCCCGGCCTTGCTCCTGCATTAGTGGAATCAGCTCACGGGCGACAAAGGGAAAGGTGATAAAGATGGTCGCCAGCACTATGCCGGGCACAGCAAACATAATGCGTACGTCATGATCCATCAGCCAATCGCCTAAATAACCTCGTGCGCCAAAAATCAGCATCAGGCTTAAACCGACAATCACAGGAGAGACTGCGATTGGCAGGTCTATCAGGGTGATCAACAGCTGTCGGCCTTTAAACTGAAACTTGGCGATAGCCCAGCTGGCTGCCAGACCAAAAATTACGTTGCAGGGCACGGCAATAGCAGCCGCTATCAGTGTGAGTTTAATCGCATGTAAAGCAGCAGGTTCACTGATCGAAGCCCAATACAGTTCAGCACCACGGGCAAAAGCTTCGCTAAACACAATAAAAAGCGGAAGCACCAGAAACAAAGCTAAAAATAACAGCGCTATGCAGGTCAGCAGCAAACGAACCCATGCAGGCTCAGTGGTGGCTTTACGTAAAGCGGCAGCTGCCGGATGAGAGAAAGCGAGTGGGAGACTGCTCATGCTTTAGCTCCATGTCTGTTATTGCTCCAGTGTTGAAGCAGGTTAATCAGCAGCAATAAAATAAAGGAAATAAATAACATCACAGAGCCCAAAGCGGCAGCACCGGCATAATCAAATTGCTCTAAGCGGGTCATGATCAACAAGGGTGTAATTTCAGTTTTCATTGGCATATTGCCGCTGATAAAGACCACAGAACCGTATTCACCTACTGCACGGGCAAATGCCAGCGCAAAACCTGTCAGCAAAGAGGGCAACAGAGCTGGGAATAAAATGCGGCAAAAGGTTTGTAAGCGGTTCGCGCCTAAGCTGGCGGCTGCTTCCTCAATTTCTTTTTCCAAATCTTCCAGCACAGGCTGCACTGTGCGCACTACAAAAGGCAGGCCGATAAAAATCAACGCTAAAGTCACACCTAAAGGGCTGTAAGCGGCTTTAATGCCTAAAGCGCTTAAGTGCTGACCAATCCAGCCATTGGGGGCATAAATGGCTGTCAGTGCTATGCCCGCTACTGCTGTGGGTAAAGCGAAGGGCAAATCGACTAAGGCATCAATCACCTTTTTGCCAAAGAAGTTGTAGCGCACTAACACCCAGGCGACTATCAAACCAAACACCAGATTGACAGCTGCTGCAATAAAAGAGGCGCCAAACGTCAGCTGATAACTGGCGATAGCTCTGTCGCTGGCCACTACTTTCCAGAATTCAGCCCAACTTAACGTCAGGCTATGACCCAATAACGCGGCTAAAGGCAGCAGCACTATCAGGCTTAAATAAAAGGTGGCAAAGCCGAGGGATAAGCCAAAGCCGGGTAACACGGTGGGCTTTAGCCAGGATGATTTGGTCACAGCAAGGAACCTCCTTTGTGGTTATCCTCTTCATACTTGAAACTGCAGCTTTGTTGGCTACGCGCTCTCGCCCCAGTCACATAGGACTACTATGCTCCTGGGGTCTCAATCACTTGCCGCCGTGCTGCAGCTCCAATTATTTTGAGGATGATGAGAAAAAGCGACAGCTGCATACTGTCGCTTTTTAATTCGTTGTTTTGGCTAGTTATAAATCTGATCAAAAACGCCGCCATCACCAAAGTGTTCTGGTTGGGCTTTTTGCCAGCCACCAAAGTCGGCAATAGTCACCAGCTTCAGTTGTGGGAACTGTTTGCTGTATTCTGCTGCCACTTCTTTGTCACGAGGTCTGTAGTAATGTTTTGCTGCCAGTTGTTGGCCTTCTTTGCTGTACAGGTACTGTAAGTAGGCAGTAGCTACTTCGGTGGTGCCTTTGGCTTCAGTG
This sequence comes from Gammaproteobacteria bacterium, assembly GCA_018815765.1. Taxonomy (GTDB): domain Bacteria; phylum Pseudomonadota; class Gammaproteobacteria; order Enterobacterales; family Alteromonadaceae; genus Pararheinheimera. Next base: position 6,161 of record JAHIWM010000055.1, read on the forward strand.
TTTTTATCCACTACTGCAACAGAAGGTTCAGCCAGAATAGATAAGGACGGCACTACGATTTCAATCTTGTCTTTGCCTAATTCATTCACCGCTAAAAAGGCTTCGTTTTCCCAGGCTAATAACACATCACCTATGCCACGCTGCACAAAAGTGGTGGTTGAACCACGGGCGCCTGAGTCCAGCACTGGCACGTTTTTAAACAGCTTGCCTACGAAGTCTTTGGCTGCGTCATCGGAGCCGTATTTTTGTTCGGCATAAGCCCAGGCTGCTAAATAGTTCCAGCGGGCACCGCCTGAGGTTTTTGGATTTGGAGTGATCACTTCCACCCCTTCTTTGACCAGGTCGTCCCAGTCTTTGATATTTTTCGGATTACCTTTGCGCACCAGAAAAACTATGGTGGAAGTGTAAGGCGCGCTGCTGTCGGCTAAGCGGCTTTCCCAGTTTTCCGGCAGTAACTTACCAATTTTGGCTAGTGGATCTATATCGCCGGACAAAGCTAAAGTCACTACGTCTGCTCTTAAGCCATCAATGACAGAACGTGACTGGCTGCCGGAACCACCGTGTGATTGTTCAATTTTGACGGTATCGCCGGTTTTTTGCTGCCAGTAAGCCGAGAAGGCTTTGTTGTAATCACGGTATAACTCACGGGTCGGGTCGTACGACACATTGAGTAAGGTAATATCTTTGGCCATTAAGCCTGAACTTAAAGTCAGTACAGTAGCGGCCAGCAGTAATTTACTTTTGATGCTTTGCATAAAATTTTCCTGTTCAAGTAGTTTCTAGAATCTGAAATCCAGGCCTACAGCCAAAGTGCTGTCTTTAGGTTTTACCGTGCCGATCGCTCTGTCACCTTCGGTTTCTAACTGGGCGTAGTAGCTGTAAAGCCTGGCAGCATCACTCAATTTGTAATCCACACCCAGGGCCAGAGCTGTCACATCCACATCGCCGTAGCTGCTATTGGCTGGTGTTGAAGTTGAACTGCCGTACTGAGCTTTGGCTGTCCATGGGCCTGCGACTTTCCATGCTGCGTTCAGCACATAACCATCCTGTTCAATAAAGGCATTACCTGAAGCGCCATCCCATTCGCTGATCGGGTTCAGACCGTTTTGCGCACCAGAGCTTGATACTGAAGAGCCAACGAAGGTAGAGAAGGGGCCAATACGGTCGGTGTCTTTATGGGCTTCAGCGGTTTGGTAAATAGCCCCTAATTTCACCGGGCCAACAGATACTTCGCCTAAAACCCGAATGGTGTCTGTAGTGGCTACATTGTTGTCGATGGCGACACCGACAAACCATTTGGATTTACCGTAAGTTAAAGCGCTGGAATAACCACTGGCTAAATCGCTGTCATCCTGTGGATTGTTGGCGTTGACTGCTATGCCTGTTTCTTCGCTTTGTACTGCGGCAAAACTGAATTCAAAACCTTCAAGGAAAATAGGCGAGTTGTATTGGATCACGTTATCGGCGCGGTTTTCACCGACCAGATAACTGCCGATATCGGCCAGCGCTGCATCGTTAAATCTGTCGATGTCTCCACGTATGACTGTATTGGTTTGCAGGGTTTTCAGTGGCGTGTCGTTTTTGCCAAGAAGCAGCGTACCCCATTCACCTTGCAAGCCGGCGTAGATATTACGCTGAGTCAGCTCACGACCATTACTGTTGGTTCCGTTGTCGACGTCTATGCCGTATTCCACCAGATAAATAATTTTCAGATCGGCAGACACGTCTAAATCACCGCGAATACCAAAACGCGAGGCATTGCTTTCGACAGAAGTATTATCCAGCTCATCGGCTAGGCTGGTTGCTCCTAGATGCTGATAGCTAACCGGAGTAGTGGCTGGTGTGGTTTGAGCAAAATTTAACTTTTCGAAATCGTACTGGTGGGCACTGACATTAATTTTTCCATAAATAGTAGGGAAACCGGCTTGGCTTGGTAAGCTGACCAACAAAGCTGCGGTCAGGCTGGCCAGTTTAAAGGTTTTATAAAAACGGGTTGGGCTGGTTCTGGCTTTGCTGTGTAAACCATAATATTGAGTGTACTGAGCTGACATAATAGTCTCCGCAAGTTTTTTATAACTTCCGGCGTTCCGGTCAGTCTGTTTTTTGTTTTTGTGTTCCTGGATGTTTTTTATTTTTTACGAAGCGCTGGTTGTGGAGGCTTCGGGTCCTGCAACTTTGCTTTAAGCTTTAGCCGTCTGGACGCTTGAGGTGAATGTAGAGGATATTTATATTCTTAAAAAGAAAGAAATTCGTATTTAATAGTTCATAAATGAATAAGAAATGAAATTGGGGTCAGATCACATTGTTAACTGTTAACAATGTGATCTGACCCCATTTTTACAGCTTAGCCAGAGCCTGTGCTAAGTCGGCAATTAAATCATCCGCATCTTCTACGCCTATGCTTAAGCGAACCAGATTTTCAGTAACACCCGCTCTTTGTCTGTCTTCTGCTGTCATAGCTGCATGAGTAGTGCTGGCAGGATGACAGGCTAAACTTTCCACATCACCTAAGCTCACGGCCTGAGCGAATAATTGCAGGTTATTTAAAAACACTGCAGCCTTGGCAAAACCACCTTCGATATCAACAGCCACCATGCCACCAAAACCAGTGGCTGTATCGGCTATCGCCTGATATCCAGGATGACTGGCATGGCCCGGGTAATAGACCTTGGCCACTTTAGGATGCGTAGCTAAAAAGTCAGCCACTTTGCGGGCGTTTTCGATATGAGCATCCATCCGCAAGGTCAGAGTTTTTACGCCACGTTGCAGTAAATAAGCTTCCTGCGGGCCTATAGGTGAACCTATATGCTTCAGCGCCACAGTACGGATTTTCTGCATCAGCTCGCTGCGTCCTGCCACTATGCCGGCAATAATATCGCCATGGCCAGACAGGTACTTAGTGCCGCTGTGCATCACAATATCGGCCCCAATTTCCAGCGGGCGGAATAAATAAGGGGTTAAAAAGGTATTATCACAAATCACCAAAGCACCGACTTTACGGGCTGCTTCCACCACAATACGGGTATCTATCACTTTTAAGGTGGGGTTGGTAATAGGTTCAAATAACACCACTTTGGTATTGGGTTTCACCCGTTCGGCAAAGTCTTTATCGCTGCTGTAACGGCTTAAAGTGACACCAGCACGGGTTAAGGTATTACGTAAAAAGGCATCAGTACCGCCGTAGACCGGGTCGATAAAAGCCACTTCGTCACCTGCATTGGTCAGCGCATACATAATGGCGCTGACAGCAGCCATACCGCTGGCCACTACTAAAGCTTCGTCTGCCCCTTCCAGCGCTGCTAATTTCTGCTCTAAAGCTGCTGTAGTAGGGTTGGCAAAGCGGCTGTAGATATAACCCGGATTCTGACCTGAAAAACGCGCCTGACCTTCTTCGGCTGTGCCGTAACTAAAGGTACTGGTGAAATACACCGGAGTGGCCAAAGCGCCGGTACTTGGGTCTGGTTGTTGTCCGGCATGAATACTTAAAGTACGGAATTTCATAATAAACCTTGGTTCTGTTTTTTATTTATCTTTGGTTGTGCTGAGCTTAGACAGCTTTTGCTAACTCTGCGTAATGAGCCGCAGCCACATCACGGTGTGAACGTAAACGTCCTTTTAGCACATTCTGGCCCACCTGATAAAACAATGGGTTGCTTGGATCGCTGGCCGGACCTTTAGCTTCGTCAGCTAAATGAGACGGCAACTGCAATAAAGGCACAGTGGCGTCCAGTTGAGCTGCCATAAAAAAGGCACAAGAGTATCGCTCTATACCAGAATTTGGGCTAACTACACGGTGCAAGGTAGCTTTTAAATAACCATTGGAGGCGAGTTCCAGCAGCTCACCAATATTGACGACAAAAGCACCCGGCAGCGGAGCTACGCTGACCCAACCTTGTTCAGTTTCCACTTCTAAACCGGATTGATCATCTTGTACCACTAAGGTCAGGTAACCCGGATCTTTATGAGCGCCCACACCTTGTTTGCTGTTCGACGCTTTTGCATCCACACCTGGATAACGAATCAGTTTCATATGCTGATAAGGACCAGCTTTGATAGTGTCATCTAAGGCATCAGCAGGTTGCTGTAACGCCAGCATTAAAGCGCGCATTAACTTCACCGTGATATCCGACAAAGACTGTTGCCAGTTCAGCAGTTCAGTTTTCATCTGGGGTAAAGCCGTTGGCCATTGGTTAGGGCCAATTAAACCTTGCCAGGCCGGGCTGATATCGGTCTGTGCTGGTACTGCTTCTTCCCGCATCACGTCAAACTGTTCGCGGATATCCGGCTGACCACGGGTGAGTTCACCGCCCAAGCCTGTGTAACCACGAAAGTGGGGGGAGCGGATCATCTGAACTTGTTGTTTATCGCTCAGCGGCAGTGCAAAAAACTGTTTTGCCAGCGCTAAAATCTGTTGTTGCTTTTGCTCGCTCTGACCATGACCCGTCAGGTAAAAGAAACCGACATCACGGGCTGCAACACGCAATTGCTGAATAAAAGACTGTTGCTCAACGGCTGTGCCATCCATCAGGCTCAGATCCAGCACAGGCAAAGCACTGCTGGCCTCTGGTGTGGCGTTGCCGGATAAAAACTCTTGTGTTGAATGAAGCATAAAAACCTCGTTGTGCTTAGGATTCTGTATCACAGAGCGGTGGCTCTGACAGAAAGTGAGCGCATTCTAGGCTTGAGTAGAAAGTTAAATAACTAATGGATTGGTCTTGTATAGATGAATTAGAAATAACCGGATGTCTGGATAGTTAGCGGTCTTTAAGCATAAAAGTCTTACTATCTAAAACTTTATGGAATAAAGGAATGGTCACTTATGCTTTTCAAGCAAGTCCTTCGCTAACTAGCTTATTTATAACAATATTTCGTAAAAAATGGATAGGATGTATGGATTTGTACGTTTTAATAGATTAGAGGTGAAGGTTTTTCTATATCGCCAGAAGTTATAACCAAGATAAATTTGGCCTGTAGCCTTATTGCTGTTACAGAATTGAAGAAGGCACCCGCAGGTGCCTTTGTTACCGCAAATTGAACTACTTAAGCAATCAGGATAAAACCAATAAAAGCCAAAGTGGCTGCTATTAAAGCATAAGGCAACTGAGTCACGGCATGCGACACCAGGTTACAACCCGAGCCCTGAGCTGCTAATACAGTTGAGTCACTGTAGAAACAGGCCTGGCTGCCAAAAGAACTGGCCGATAACAGCGCACCAATTACCAGTGGAATATCAGCTTCTACCGCATAAGCCAAAGGCATCACAATAGGAATTGAAACTGCAAAAATACCCCAGGACGAACCTGTGGCAAAAGACAGCACAGCCATAGCTAAAAATACGATGGCAGGCAGCATTTGTGCCGTCATATAAGGCGTCAAGTTTTCAATCACATACTGAGGCAGTAATAACTTGTCGCAGACATCTTTAAACACAAAAGCGGCGATTACAGTACAGATGGCAGGCAACATGGTTTTAAAGCCGTTCATCATCACTTCCATCATATCGCCTAATGGCATCAGACGCTGGTAGCTATAAAAAGCGATAGTCAGCACTAAAGTCACTAGCAAACCTTTAAGAACATCAATATCAAAGTAGATGGTAAAACCAATCAGCATCAGCATAGGCACTATAAAGTTACGCAGCTTGCCTTGTTTATTGCTGTCTTCAAATTCCTGCTCCATCGAATGTACAGCATACTGATCACCGGCTGGCACAGTCTGGCCTTGTACATGATGGTGGCTGGCACTGGCCTCAACACCCACATCAGGCAGCATATCCAGAGGGGTACCATTTTGTGCTGCCAGTTCTGCTTTTTTCATCGGGCCTATGGCGGGCATAATTTTTAACGTAACTAATAGCACCATCAATACGGCCAGCCATGGATACAGCATATATGGAATGGCTTGCATATAGACATCTACACCTTGCCCAGCTTCAGCGACTTTATTGTTTTCCAGTAAACCGCCAAAAAAGATGGCCCAGGTGGAAATAGGAATAATGACGCAAATAGGCGCAGCGGTAGAATCCACTATATAAGCCAGCATTTGACGGGAAATTTTGTATTTATCTGTGACCCGTTTCATCGCTTCACCCACGCTTAACGCATTCAGGTAATCGTCGATAAAAATAATGCAGCCTAAAACAAAGGTCATAAACATCGACGATTTGGGTCCTGTCGCCAGCTTAGAGGCAGAACGGCCAAAAGCCACTGCGCCTCCTGTATGGATCAACAAACCAATCAATGAGCCAAAACCACCACAGACCAGAATTAACCAACCAATGGTTTCATCCTGCATCACGCTGGTCGAGATCTCAGCAAAGGTATTCAGCAACTCAAAAGGTTGAGTTGGAAACAGCATCAGCAAACCTGCAACTGCGCCCACAACCAGCGACAAAATAGGTCGCTTCAGCCAGATGGCAACAGCCATCACAACAACTGGTGGGATCAAACTAATGGCACTTGGTGAATCCATTAAAGGGTTCCTTCACAAAGCCTGGCAACGCCAGAAAAATAAAAGCCAACCGCTGCGTCAATTGCATACGGAGTGTTTGGGGTTTTAGCTGCCAGAGCCCGGGACCGAAAGTGATTGCTTATGGTGCAATTTCATCAGATCAGGGTAAACAACAGAATGAATTTACACGGGTTAAATTCAGGCGCGCAATAATAACAAAAAAAATGTTTTGCACAATCTACTTAAGGGGCGATCCGAGTGTAAGTAAAGAACTGTGGAATTGAGGGGAAGGTGTCGGAGAAAAATCACTGCCGCGCTCTGCGGCAGTGATTAAAGAATTACTTAGCGTTGGTGATCAGTTCTAACTTATCTAACATATCGCCATTGAAGCTTAATTGCACAGACTTTTGTGCTGCTTCCTGAGTTTTTACCAGTTCTGTTAACGTTGGGTAGCTGGCAGATAAAGCGGTCACGTCGTATAACCACAGAGTTTTACCATCTTTTTCTGTTTTGCTGACTGGCTCACCCAGTTTTTCAGCAATAGCAGCCTGAGTAGATTTGCCTTCAGTTAAACCTAAAGCTGTGCGCACTGAGGTGTTTAAAGCAGCAGCTTTTGCGCTTTCTTTGGTGTCTTTCAGCGTGCTGCCTACGCCATCTTTGACCGCATTTAACCAGTCAGCCTGAGCTGGAACTGCAGTCACTACTAAGGCAACGAATAAGGCGCTTAACTTTAATTTCATCTTGTCTCTTCCATTTGAGAATTAATCAGGGAACCTGCAACTGCTTGCTGCAGGCGGCGCGGATGGTATAGCAGATTGCGCTTTAGTCCAAGTTTTTTACCAGAACTTTACATAGTTTTGCGATGGACTGAAGGTAAAACAGATAGAGTTAGGGAAAAGAATTACAAAAACTAAAGAATTAGTTGCAGTATGAAAAATGCTCAGTTATCTTAAAACTAATTCTTTAGTAGATAATGTTTTTCGGGTAACAGGAATGGCCAGAACAAAATCCCTCGAGCTTACCAGCGCAGAGCAAAAAATCATGCAGGTGTTATGGCAACATGGCCCTTGTTCAGTCAAAGACATCACAGCAGAGCTAAGCAAAGATTCAGCTGTGGCTTACACCACAGTGCAAACTTTATGTCGTATTCTGTTTGATAAGGGCCATGTCGACTGTGAAAAACAAGGCAAAGCTTTTATTTATCAGGCGACTACAGTGCAGCAGGAAGCCCGTAGTCAGGCCTTAAGCACCCTGCTGCAGCGTTTTTTTGGCGGCTCTCCGGCTTTGCTGGCACAGCATCTGATAGAGCAGCAAGAGTTAACGCCAGAACTTGTTGATGAGTTACAGGCACAAATTGATGCTCACGCAGATAAGGCTACTCAGGGAGACTGATCATGCTGGAATTTAGCTGGTTGTTGTTTTATCTGGTTTTACATCTGCTATTGGCCCTGGTGACAGTGCCATGGCTGTATTGGCTTGGCCAAAGCTCGTGGCGACCTGCGCCGCACTGGATGTTGCGCTTGTGGACTGCATTGGTGCTGCTGTTGTTTGTGTTGCCTGCTGTTGTATTAAGTGGCGGTGCTGAACAGGCAACGCCGCAGCAATGGTTTAACGCTGACCTCTCTGTTTTACAGCAAGAACTTCAGTTACCACAAGTCACA
>JAHIWM010000056.1 GCA_018815765.1 Gammaproteobacteria bacterium
GCTTTTTCAGCAAAACATACATCTTCAGGGTCAACATCTACGTTGGCGTGATGCAGTGAGCGCACCAGATAATGAGCACCATTCCAATAATGTTCATCCAACACTAAATCCGGACGGCGCTGCATCAATCGCTGACAATCCACCGTTAAATGAGCGGCATTTAAACGGTTAATAGGGCTTAACTCCGGGAAAAAATACAAAGGCGCAGAATCACGTTGTTGTTTGGCTTCAATCAAGTGACACAAAGCCAAATCTTCTTCTGAATGAATGTCTTTTGGACCTACCAACAAATAATAACGCTGCATATTTAATGAGCCTGTTCCAGCGCCCTGCCGGGTGACAATATCCAAAATATCGTCACTGACATAAGGCCGGAAAGTGAACTCCACCTCCTTGTACAACTCTTCGCTTAAGCGGCTGAATTTCACAGGATCTTGTTTAAATGTCAGAGGGCGCGCTGATAAATCGGCAACCTTCGCAAGGGTGCTTTTGCGTAAAAAGTCTTCGCCTTTGGCAGAACGTTTAATGGCTTTTTTCAGCACAGGTTTTAATACATGGTTTTTCGGAAAATCATCCAGCACTGAATATCGAAGCTCAGGCTCTTCTAAAATAGCCTGACATTGCTTTGCATAAGCGCTTAAAAAACAGCGCACTGCAGCTACTGCATCTTTTGCTGTTACGACCTGCACTCCATCCAACGCGAGGCCTTCCTCATTGGCATAACGCTGTTGTTTTACGCCCTGACAATACTCTGCGGCCAATAAAATACTGACAGCAAAACGGCTCCAGTCCCAGACCGCATGACCAACACAGGCATCGTCAAAGTCATTAGGTGCAAAAATGACTCTGTCACCGGACGAACCTTCTTCGGTAAAAAAGCCAAAGTTAGATAAATGACAGTCCCCTATCACTGTCGTCAGCGGGATTTTTGTGGTGAGAAGTTCCGGCAATTTCAGCACAGAATTTTTGATGTCCGCATAAAACAGCCCTGAACTACCCCGTAAAAACCGGAATGGGTTCAGCGCCATTTTCTGATGTTTAATCAGTAAAGGATCGATGCCAGGTGCTACTGCATCTGTACGTTTAAATTCCTGCTGTAACTGTTCACGACGTTGTTGCTCTGGCATAAGCTTTCCCTGAATGAATGCATTTCAAAGCATACTACGCCATAACAGCCTGCCGTCTGAAGCTGTTATGGTTTTATATTTGTAAGCAAAATTAAAGCTGGGCCATACATTCCACTTCGACTTTGGCACCCAACGCCAAACCACTGGCAGCAAAAGCGCTTCTGGCAGGTAAAGGCGCTTTAAAATACTGAATATACACTTTGTTCGCAGCAGGCCATTCTTTGATATCCGCCAGCATTAAAGTACATTTAAACACTGCATCAAAACCCAGCTTGTGCTCTTGTAACACAGCTCCAATATTCTGCATTGCCTGTTGCATCTGGCTTTCTATCGTCTGCCCGTTCAATACCATAGTGCCAGGGAAATTGCCCAATTGGCCTGACAAATACAGCACCCCGTTGACTAAACGAGCGCTACTGAAGGGTAAACGACTGTCATCGCCACGATAGACAAACTGACCATTTTTAATCACGTGGCTGATTTGGCGGCTATTGCTGATACTCTTTGTTGGATCAGCCGACAGGATCAGCAAGTTGGCTTTTTTCCCTGCTTCTATACTACCCACCTGATCCGCTATGCCAATAGCTTCTGCACCATGTAAAGTAGCGGCCTGAATGGCCTCCAGTGGCGTCAGCCCTGCTTGTTCTACCAGCAACTGCATTTCCTGGTGCACCATAGGGTAATCCAGCCCGGCTTTATCCGATAAATAATCTGTGCCCGCTACAATTTTGATACCTTGCTGATGCGCCAGTCTGGTTAATAACACACCATGCTGATAAATAGTGGCCGCATTCAAATTACGTTGTTGCAGTTGATGAAAAATGGTTAAAGTTGCATCCAGCATAGTGCCTTGTTGCTTCATTTGTTCCAGCAACGGCAGGTAATTAGCGGGATCAAAGGAGGCTTTTTTTACTTCCGCTGACACAGGCAAATCTTTACGACGCCAGTTTTCGTAGGATGAAATGACAGTAGCGGCTAAATCAGGCGCATGCGAAATCACTTCAACACCAGCTTGTACCGCATCAGCAGGTTTAGCTGGCCCTACATAAGCATGAGCCCAGACTTTCACACCATGTTTTTTCGCAGCGGCAGAAAGCTTCGGCATTAAATCAGCTGGTACTTTGGCGTAAATTTTAATGCCGGTAGCGCCAGTGCCTAAAGTGCGTAACATTAAGGCATCAAAGTCGGTCTGCGCATTGACTGAACGCATCCAGTCTGTATCGCCAGGGGTTTTGCCGCGGGCCGAAGCTACAGTGCGCGGATCGCTGAAAAACTCAGGCCCGCCAATAATGACCGAATAATAAATATCAGGCGACTGAATTAAATCCAGTTCGGCCTGACGTTTAAGCCCCGTCAACACCCGCACATCACCGCCCATATCCCGCACAGTGGTGACACCACCTCTTAACAAAGCGCTGAGTCTTTGTTGTGTGACGGTAGCGTTATCACCCCCTTCCGGTTCAGTGGCATGATGCACATGAGCATCAATTAAACCAGGCAGCAGATACAAACCTTTCATATCCAGCGCAGAGCTGTCAGCCGGACGTTTTTTACTGCCCGTGTCATAGATGGCGCTTATGCGGTCACCATCAAGCGCAACAGTTTGACCCACTTTGAGTTCTAAGTTTTTTACATCCACTAGCGTTATATTTTCTAACAACACCGTCTGTGCTGATGCAGCACAGCTTAGGACAATAAAGAGTAGTGCTACAGGACGGGAGAACTGAATTGCCATTTGTTTCTCTTCTAAGTGACTGTTCTTATTTGGTTATCCCTAGTTATACCTAAGCAACAGCAAAGCAACCAGCAAGATAGCGAGAGCCTGACGTTAAAAATCTGCATCTGAACGCATTTATTAACATTGTCACTATTACCGATACTGTAGTTCGCGACAACAGGAAAAGGCCGGACGGCAGCCTCGGCCTCTTTAAGAAACAAGCTTACCTTTCCAACACAATCCGATAACGGGCTTTGCCACTTTCCAAATGCGCTATAGCCTCGTTAATCTGGTCAAACTTAAATAGTTCCACCACAGGCTGGATCTTATGTTGCACTGCAAAATCCAGCATTTTTTTGATAGTCGCAGGGCTGCCAACTGGTGAACCTGACACTGAACGTTGCGCCATAATCAGGCTAAATACGTTCAGATCTAAAGGTTCTAACGTAGCACCGACAAAATGCAACCGGCCTTTAGGTTTGAGGGTTGAAAGGTACAGATTCCAGTCTAATTTCACATTCACCGTGGTCAATATAAAATCAAACCGCCCTGCAGCCGCCGCTATTTCGTCGGCATTTCTGGAATTAATACAATGATGTGCGCCTAACTCTTTTGCTTCTGCGGTTTTGCTTTCGCTGGAGGTAAAGGCCGTGACTTCACAACCAAAAGCCCTTAAAAACTGCAGCGCTATATGGCCCAAACCGCCAATGCCTATCACTGCCACTTTGTCGGTGGCTTTGACGTCAAACTGCACCAGTGGGTTAAACACGGTAATACCACCACAAAACAAAGGACCCGCAGTTTTTGCATCCATACCTTCCGGTAAGGCAATTACACTGGCCGCATTAGCCCTTACTTTATCGGCAAAACCACCATGACGGCCTACTATAGTACCTTCTGCTGTAGCACATAAATTATGATCGCCACTGCCACAGCTGGCGCAGACCTGACAATAGCCAGAATGCCAGCCAAGCCCGACCACCTGGCCTTGTTTCAAATGGCTAACATCAGCCCCTACTGCAGCAATACGCCCCACGACTTCATGGCCAGCCACCAAAGGATAAGACGACATACCCCAGTCGTTATTGATCATAGATAAGTCGGAGTGGCACATACCACAATAATCCACATCAATTTCCACATCCTGCCGGCCCAGAGGGCCAGGATCGAACTCAATCACCGACAAGGCTGAATGAGGTTTGAGTGCTGCATAAGCTTTGATCATAAAATCATCTCCCGATTAATAAACGACCTATTGATGAACAACAGCTACGCCAAGAGTATTAGCGATGATCAACAAACTGGCAGGGAGATCCGCTATATTTTTCCGGCTTTTTAACAACTTTCAGATAATCCTATGGCACAGACGAAGATTAGCACCTTCTGTTGACTGTTTTTTATACAGCAAGGACTGTATCTTCCAATCGATTCAGGTATAATCCGCGCACTTTTTTTCCGGCCCTTTTACTTTGCAGGATTTACATGACAGTCGAAACCTTTGATCCCTCACAAACCACTACACTGGAAACCCCAGTGAAAAGTCTGACAGCTCAGGCGCAAGCCAATGGTTCAGGCGCAAAAATCGGGTTTGTAAGCTTAGGTTGCCCAAAAAACCTGGTGGACTCAGAGCGTATTCTGACTCAGTTAAAAACTGAAGGTTATCAAATAGTTCCAAGCTATGATGATGCGGCGTTAGTGATTGTAAACACTTGTGGTTTTATCGACAGCGCAGTGCAGGAATCTTTAGATACCATAGGCGAAGCTTTGGCTGAAAACGGCAAAGTAATAGTCACCGGCTGTTTAGGTGCGCGTGAAGATGAAATTCGCGAAGTACATCCAAACGTCTTAGGCATCACTGGCCCACATGCCTATGAAAACGTATTAAAACAGGTGCATGAATTTGTGCCTAAGCCAAAATACGACCCTTTTATGCAGTTAGTGCCGGATCACGGCATTAAATTAACGCCTAAACATTACGCCTACTTAAAAATCTCTGAAGGCTGTAACCATCGTTGTACCTTCTGCATTATTCCGTCGATGCGTGGCGACTTAGTCAGCCGCCCTATTGGCGAAGTGCTGGATGAAGCGGCGCGTTTACAAAAAGCCGGCGTCAAAGAGCTGCTGATTATTTCTCAGGACACCAGCGCTTATGGCGTGGATGTAAAACACCGCACTGGTTTCTGGAATGGCCAGCCGGTAAAAACCTCAATGCAGTCTTTGTGTGAAGCCTTAGCCGATTTAGGCATTTGGGTTCGCCTGCATTATGTCTATCCTTACCCTCATGTGGATGATGTGATCCCCTTGATGGCGCAAGGTAAGTTATTGCCCTACCTGGATATTCCATTCCAGCATGCCAGCCCGCGTATTTTAAAACTGATGAAACGCCCTGGTCAGTCTGACCGTGTATTAGAGCGCATCAAAAAATGGCGTGAAATCTGCCCTGAACTGACCATTCGCTCTACCTTTATCGTCGGTTTCCCTGGTGAAACAGAAGAAGAGTTCCAGGAATTATTAAACTGGTTAGAAGAAGCTCAGTTAGACCGCGTTGGCTGCTTTAAATACAGCCCGGTCGAAGGTGCAAAAGCCAACGACTTGCCGGATCAAATTGCGGAAGAAGTGAAAGAAGAGCGCTACCACCGCTTTATGGAAACTCAGCAGCGTATCAGCGCAGCTCGTTTGCAGGCCAAAATTGGCCGCACGATCAAAGTGTTAATTGATGAAGTGGACGATGAAGGCGCCATTGGCCGCAGCTTCGCAGATGCTCCTGAAATTGACGGCGCAGTGTACTTAAACGGCGAAACTTCATTAAAACCAGGTGATCTGGTGGATGTAGTCATAGAAGAAGCTGACGAATACGATTTATGGGGCAGCTTAGTCGAATAAGTGGGCTGAGTAGTCCAGACTATACGAAAAAACGGCCTGTTGGCCGTTTTTTATTCCTTAAGAAAGCCCTGAACCAAAAACTATACGGTTTCGACCTTCTGCCTTTGCCTGATACAAAGCATCATCTGCATCAGCCAACAACTCTTTTAAATCCCGCAGCGCACCAACACAACTTGCACCACCAACACTGACGGTTAATTTCACCGGTCTGGCTTCTATTTCCCAGGCGTGATGAGCAATACGTTCACATAAACGCTGACCAATTAAAGCAGCCTGCTCTGCACTGGTATGCGGCATTAACACAGCAAATTCTTCACCGCCCAGCCGGCCTATTAAATCTGAAGTTCGAAGCCCCACTTTGAGTAAATCTGCTACTTTTTTCAGCGCCAGATCCCCAATAGCATGACCCCATTTATCGTTAATCTGTTTGAAGTGATCCAGGTCAATCATCAACACCACAACGCTATATTGCTGACGTCTGTTCTGTAATAAGGTCAGATTTGCTCTTTTTAAGAATTCTCGACGGTTCAGCAACTGAGTTAAGTCATCCAGCTCTGTCAGCCGTAACAATTGATTTTCGGTATGGGAAAATGATAACAGCGGCAGCATAAATCCTGTGCCAATGGTTAATAACACATGCCCCAGCAATACCCATTGCAAACTGGGTAAGCTAAAAGCTCTGTAGTCTTCGCCAATTAAAGGCAGAACCAGCATCACCTGAAGCAGCATCAAGGCTGCGTGCATTGCAAAAAACAATTGCAACACATACATCGGAAAAACTGGTTTTAAGCGGGCTTTTTTCAAAAGAACTATCGCATAAACGAATATCACCGCAATGCTGAATGAAGTTAATGCTGTAGAGGCATTATTGACCTGATGCAAGATGCTCAAAGGCAGCAGGTACAAGGTTAACAATAAAGCCACTTGTTGCCTGGAACGCGCACTGAGCTGTCCACGTAAAAACAACACTAAACCAGTGACGACTAAAGCCGGAGAGAGTAGCAACAACAGATCAGCAAGAAAGTAGGTGAGCAGTGGCTGGTTTACATAAGCCCGGGCTCCTGCCGCACAACCTCCGGCCACAAAAACAAAACAGGCAATGGACCACAACAGAAAGCTTTTATCATGGCGACGTAACAGATACACCATAGCCAGATAGCAGCCAATCATCAGATTAACCAGCAGGGTTAACAGCATCAGCGTGGGTAAATGCAGTTCAAATCCATGAAAATTAATGACTAATTACTCCGTTGTCTTATTACTTTGGCAGTATAGCCCGTTGTGTTTCCTATTTACAAACAACTTGGTCTGTCGTTTTATACCGTCCAACGGCCATAAAGAAGTTGTATTTACTCCCGCTACGCTCTGACCAAAGAGCAACTAACCACAGCGTGGATCCGAAGCCCGTGGTTACGTTGCCTGATTGCAACACCACTACTACCCGGTATTTTTCCCGTCTTTAGTTTCTGGATGTACCCCCTGATAACGCTGTGGCGCATCACGGCTTTCACGTTCAAGCTGCCGCTGTAACTCTTCCCTGCTTTGTTTCAGCAACTGAATATAGTTCTTTTCATCCTGCTGCTGACGCACCAGCTGCATCTTATCAATCAACTGATAATTCGCAGCTCTGAAACGATCTGCCAGCTCTTTGGCTTCATACTGCCCCATACCAAGTTGGGTTAATACGTCCCTGCCCTGACGTAACGAGGCTTCAAACAGCTCACGTTCTATATGCTGCACTCCCATCTGACGAAGCTGATACATATGCGCCACATCTTTGGCTCTGGCCATCAGAGTTAAATGGGGGAAATGTTGTTTAGCATTGCTGACAATAGCGTTGATGGCTTGTACGTCATCCACTGCAATCACCAGAATTTTTGCCTGCGCCGCACCAGCAGCCTCCAGCACGTCCATCCGGCTGCCATCGCCGTAATACACCTTAAAACCAAACTTCGTCATAGTTTGAATAGTATCTGAGTCATGATCCAGCACGGTCGGCACTATGCCGTTGGATAACAACAAACGGCCCAAAATCTGGCCGTAGCGACCAAAACCCGCAATAATCACCGGGCTGTCGCTATTCTCGACATCAGTATTCTGCTCTGGTTGTTGGTTTTGCTGGCGAACCGCCCATGCATCCTGCAGCTTCATCAGTAAAGGTGATACCGCAATAGACAAGGCAATCAATAAGTTTAGTAATGCGCCTTCAGTTGCACTCAACAGTGCGCCGGCTGTCGCTAAAGCGGCCAATACAAAAGCAAACTCACTACCCTGCCCAAGCAATACCGCGTAGCTAAAGCGCTCAGGGGCTGCAATTTTTAAAATGCGGGCAACCCCGTACAGCAACAGCAGTTTTAGACCAACAAACAACAGCAACAACATGCTGATCAACTGCCATTCAGTACTGAGTAGCTGCATATTAATACTGGCGCCAATAGTGATAAAAAACAGCCCTAAAAACAGTCCTTTAAAAGGTTCTAAGTCAGCTTCTAACTGATGACGAAATTCAGAACTCGCCAGCAGCACTCCTGCAATAAAAGCGCCTAAGCCAGCTGATACACCGACGACCGTCATCAGCTCCATCACACCTATCACCAGCAATAAAGCCAGACCAACAAACAACTCACGGGAACCATAGTGCGCCACCCAGTGCAGCAAATAACCAATCAAGTAACGCCCTGTTAAAACCACAGCCACTACGGCAGCTAAAGCAGGTAAGGCTTTAAACTCCGCCGTATCGGCCGAAGGAGCTATCAAGCTGACACCAATCAGCAACGGGATAGCCACCATATCCTGCAACAACAAGGCGCCAAATACCGACTGCCCGGTATGAGTACCCATTAAATTGCGATCTTTCATCAGCTGTATAGCGACTGCTGTGGATGAAAGCGCCAACGCCAGGCCAATAAAGACTGACAAGGCATAAGACAGTCCCAATAAAAAGGTAGCTATCGCTATACCCAGCGCACAGACAACCACCTGCAACGAGCCAAATAAAAACACTCTGTGGCGCATAGCCCAGAGCTTTTTCGCATCCAGCTCCAAACCAATACTGAATAACATTAATACTACGCCGAGCTCCGCCAGCAGCTTGATATCATCGGTATTGCTGGCTATGGCAAATCCCGCCGGGCCTAAGGCAATGCCCGCCAATAAATACCCCAGCACCACACCTAAACCAAAACGTTTGGCCAAAGGCACCACCAACACCATAGCGGCCAGATAAATCATCAGGTAAGTCAGCACATTAAGATGCATAACCACTCCCTGACTGAAGCTCAATGGCTGAAGAAAGTTGCTCCAGCCCCTGACGGAATAATTCAGCGGCCTGGGTGGCAATAATACTGTCGGTCAGTTCGGGTAACATCAAAGGCTGCTGCCATTCCATACCGCAGGACAACGCCAGTTGACGCAATGGAGTAAACATCGTCTGCAGATAACAAGGGTCCAATTCGTGCTGACTGGCCACAGCATTGGTCACCAACCAGAACTTTTTACCTTTCAGTGACATCACAGACTGCGCAGAAGCATCTTTGCCATAAGCCCAGCCATACTGAAACACTTTATGCAGGTACTGCACTAACAAAGCCGGCGGCAGGCCCCACTGCATAGGGTAATGCAAAATAATAGCACTGCTGTGCACCAGCATCTTTTGCTCAAGCGCCACATCAATATAAAAATCCGGATACAACTGATACAACTCACGCAGCTCCAGGCCCGGCCAGTGCTGCACTGCGTTTAGCATCATCTGATCCATGCGGGCATGATGAGCATAAGGGTGGGCATATAACAAGCTAATCATAACGGGCTGATTGTCCTTTAAAAACAGTGACTACAGTGTTTATGAATGACCTGACTCTGGCAAGGTGGAAGATGAAATAAAACGGAATAAATGCAGCACAAAAGCCTGGAGCAATAACCAAAACGCTAACTCAGAAATAAAATACTTGCCATCGTTCAAATCTTGCACTACAAACCAATATTGTAGTACAAGATTAGTATGCAGTACATAGATTCAAGGAGTTCAAATTGGAATCTTCAGAACAAAAATGGGATGTGCAGTTTCGTAAAGGTTCGTTGGAAATGGCGATCCTGGCGCTGCTGCATCACAAGCCACTATTTGGGCTGCAAATTCTGCACAAGCTGCATGAGTTTGAAAGTTTGCAAATCACAGATGGCACCTTATACCCCCTGCTTGACCGGCTAAAACGTGAAGGTGTGATTGATAGTTTCTGGTTGCAGGAAGGCGAAGAAAGGCCACGTAAGTACTACAGATTATCCGCCGCCGGCGCAGACAAGCTCAATGCCTTACAGGCTCGCTGGCAACAATCGGTCGACGATATTTATGCTTTGTTTGAACAAAGTGGATTGGCGACAACAACACGCTGATCACAAAAATGCTCTGACAACATCAAAAGGAACACGCAATGGCACGAAGCGAATTAATACATAACTATCTGGCTGAACTTCAGATTTACCTGTCACGGGTCAGTGAAGTGCAGGCGCAGGAAGTGGTTCAGGAAATAGAGAGCCATATTTACGATGCATTGGCGATGCAACAAGGACCAGAAGACTCTGCAGTAGAAGCTATTCTGGCACGACTTGGCACAGCACGGGAACTTGCGGCTGGTTACATTGATCACATCACCATAGGTGTTGCACCGCCTAAAGGATTAAAACCTCTGTCGCGAGTAAGAAAAGGCATCAGTAAAGGCATTTATCACCTGATTTGTATCTTAGGCTACGCGAATGGCGCAACGCTGGTGCTGCTGGCATTACTTAAGTTACTGCTGCCTTCGAGCTTCGGAGTGTGGATTGCAGAACATGGCAATAGTGTGGTGATCGCCTTTAGTCAGCTGGAGCCGCAGGCGAATGAAATACCTGCATTGTGGCTTATCCCTGTCGCTTCTCTGAGCGGTGCCGGACTACTGTATCTGACCCGTCAAATAGCCCGCATTTTAAAAATGCACCTGTGATACATCAACCACAAGGAGCTTGTGATGTCTCTTATTCTGACCAATTTAAAACACTTTGGCGTCACCTTTTTATTGCTGCTGGTGACGCTGGTCTGCTTTGGTTTATTTATCGGCGCAGATGCACATTTGTTCGAGGATAAACTGGCCTATCAGCTTGATGGTGAAGTTCATGTATTTTTTCAGGATAACCAGACTGTTGCGCTTCGTATTAAAGGTGACAATGACAGTGGTTTTTATGTCGAGCAGCAAGCGCTTTCTGCGACAGCTGGCAACAGGATCAAGGTGCAGTTCCCAGCGGACAATAGCCATTTTACGGTAGAGATTGGTGAAGATATCCAGACTCCGGATAGCATCTATAACGACGGCGAACCTATAGTTGCACTCTCCGATATCGAAAGTGGTTTTGCCGCATTCCGGCAGTTTTTAGTCCGCCATAGCATTGCAGATGAGCAGCTAAACTGGACCTTTGGCAAAGGCCATCTGGTATTAGTGGGTGATTTTGTTGATCGGGGGGCGTCTACCACTCAAGTGTTATGGGGCATTTATAAACTGGAACAATCCGCGAGGCAATCAGGCGGTAAAGTGCATTTTGTGATCGGCAATCACGAGATTAAAAACTTGCAGGGTAATTTCCAGTCGGCCAATGAAAAATACTTTTATATCGCCGGTATTCTTGGCAAACAGCAGTATCAGTTATTTGATGATCATGCGCTTCTGGGCCGTTGGCTGGCAGCAAAAAACGTGTTGGAAATTATTAATGGTGTGGCATTTGTGCATGGCGGACTGCATCCTGATATAGCTAAGTACCAGCTGTCGGTGGATGAAATCAATCAGATTGTACGCAGTGGTTACAGAACTCTTTATTACACCCCTACCACAGTGACCAAAGAATCTTTCCTGCAATCGAGCAGCACAGGACCTGCCTGGTACAGAGGATATTTCAAAGATGATTTATCACAGACAGAGGTAGAACAAGGCTTAAAAGCTGTAAATGCCAAAGCTGTAGTGGTCGGTCACACTTTACAAGGCGAAGTAAAAGCTCTGTATAACCATAAGGTGTTTGCCATAGACATCCGGCATCCCAAAGATTATCTGACCAGTTTTCCGCTGCGGGCCAGTGAAGGCTTATTGATTAAAGATGGACAATATTTCCGCTTATCCGAAGATGGCAGCAGCGAAGCATTGTAAAAGATAGGTAGGATGCAATCGCCGGAGGCATTGCATAAATGATGCAATCGTCGGCTTATGGCAAATTCTCGCGAAAAACGGTGAGAATTTCTATTTGAGCCCCAGTGACCCGATAAACAAAGCTGTACTTCTTGTAACAAACCTTTCGTATTCCAGAGCCATACTCTGTAAGCTCAGTCCCTGATTCAGGTACTCAACTACGAAGGAATCTGGCAATCCCTGCCCTGAGAGATATTCAGCAATTTGTGACAAACGCTCTTTTGCGCGTGGCGAAAAAACGAGTTGTAGTTTACTCATACCTTGCACGAATGGATTTAAACACGTCAGAGGATTTGAGTGCCTGGCCCTGCTCCAACTCTGTCACTGAAGTTTGAATATCATCGGCTAACCTTCTGGTCTGCACAAACTCTGCAAAAGCTTTGACTACAGACTGCGGGTTACTGCCATATGCCTGCTTTAATTCGGCTTCCAGCTCTGGATTGTCGATTTGGATACTTAACATCTTCCTGCTCCACTGTCTTTACTCTGATAGCCTAATGCTTAGATCACTATAGCTCAACTATTGTTTGATATGCCCTTTGAACCAAATGGCTTTAAACTTACATCTACCCCATAAAAATCTCATAGTCATCCGGACTTTTCATATAACCCGGTACTTTCTGACTGGAAAGCCGCGCTCCTGTTAATGCAGTTTGTACCAGCAACTTGTTGTAATAACTGGCGTTTGAGTCAGTCAGATACTCTGCACAGTCAAACCAGCGGGCCTGTAAAATTTCGCGGGGATCCGGTTTAGGTTCTGTTTCTTCGGCTGTTAAGCGGCATACCATATACAAATTGGAAGCACCAAACTGGCCCTGATGATGATGGCGTAAGCCTAAAAAACTATCAAAGCTGGCAGCAACACCGGTTTCTTCCAGCACTTCGCGAATGGCAGCGTCGACTAAATGCTCTTTGGCATCAACCATACCGCCTGGCAATTTAAAATAACCTGGGCTGCGGCCCTCCAGAGGTTTTTCCTGCACCAATAATACTTTTCCTGATGCGGATAACACCACAGCCCCCACTCCTATGCTATGGGTTGCAGCTGAAGGTAAATAGCTGTCGGCTTGCAGCTTTTTACTCAACATTAATTTGTCAGCTGTGCAGTGATGAAAGGCAAAACCAAGTTCAACAGCAACAGATATCAGTTCTGCACGGGAAGCGGGTAACTCCAGCCAAATCAGGGCGTAGTGATGATGCCAGGCCTCAACAGATGCCGCTAAACGTCCGGCAAACTCGGCGACTGTATCAGGCAATTGCTCCGGCCCTATAAAGCAGCCGTTGTAGGGGTTTACTATGGCATCAAATAACTTCATTTGGAGAGACACTCTACATAGGCCCGGAAAAATACGGGCGCCGATAAACGACGCCCCTACATTTAATCAGCGGGTGTGTAGGGGCCAGGCTTGCCCCTGCCCGTCCATCTGTACCGCGCTTTCATTTAACATGTCCAAATATTTTATCTGAACAACACTTTTTCCTTTTGGAACCAGCTGACACAAAAGGCCAACATGGCTCCTGCGATCACTACTGTCGAACCAAAAATAGCCAACAGCATACCTATATCTATAGTGCCTTTAATCAGCTCTTTAATGGCAAGTGCAACGTTGGCAATAGGTAACATAGCCATGGCCCATGTCAGTTCCACACCAGGCATTAAAGCCACAATTAATGGCATAAAGACGATCATGCTCAAAGGGCCAATGTAGTTTTGCGCTTCTTTAAAGCTGCGGGCATAAATGGAGAGTGACAACAATAAAGACGCAAAAATGGCTGACAATGGGATTAACATCATCAGGATCAGTAACAGATCAGTGATACCTAAAGTCGACATGGTTTTAGCCACTATATCTACGCTCATTAAAGATCCAATCACATAACCCCAGCCACCAAAGCTGGTCACAGTAATAAGTGCAGAGGCTAAGCCTGTGGTCAGTACAGTCAGAAACTTTCCTAACACAATAGAGGTTCTGCTGATCGGGCATATCAATAAGGTTTCTAAAGTACCGCGCTCTTTTTCACCTGCACCTATATCGACAGCCGGATAAGAGCAGCCGATTAAGCACAAAGGGATCAGGATGTAAGCGACAAAACCGCCAATTTTTTCACCTAAATTTTCGCGGCTTTCGGCGGTATTTACCTTTTCCAGCTTGACTGGCTGCAACAATGCATCCACTTTTTCGGCACTTACACCTAAGCTATCCAGCTTGGCCAGTTGCAGCTTTTTGCTGTAATCGCGCAGCAACTGATTGAAGTATTTATCAATCATATCAAGCTGGGACGACATATTGTAAATCACAGTCCATTGGCTTTGTGTCAGATTAGTTACATCGGCACTAAAGTCGTCGGCAATGATAATAGCCAAATCAAATTTATCGTCGCGAATAGCTTGTTTTAGTGCTTCCGGTTCGGTCAGATCAGATTCCACCTTTTTGAAATTTTTGTGATAAAACAAAGCTTCTGTCAATTCAGGCGCTTTATCTGCATTGATAATGACGTAGCGGTGCTCTTCTGCTTCTGCATTCTTCGCTACGTTCGCTACCACTAATCCCATAATGCCAAACAGCACAGGGAATACCAGGATCGGCAGTAAAATGACAAAAAACATAGTTTTTTTATCACGGAGTAGTTCTGTCAGTTCCTTCAAATACACTTGCCACATTTAGTTGTACTCCCTGTTGTGTCCTGCCGGATTAATCACATTCATAAATGACTGGCGTAAATCACCGTCTGCACTTAATGCTTTAAAGGCGTCGAAGCTGTCGGAGAATGCACTGATGCCTTTGTCGATCACCACCACGCGATCACACAAAGAGGCGACTTCATCCAAATGGTGCGTAGAGAAAATAACAGGAATACCCTGCTGCTTTAATGAGCGGATAAAATCCAGCACAGTTTGAGTGGTCATAATATCCAGACCCGTAGTAGGTTCATCTAAAATAACAAATTTAGGCGAATGCACCACAGCGCGGGCTATAGCGGTTTTTTGCTTCATACCGCTGGACATCGCATCGGCCTTTCTGTTGGCAAAGTCGTGCATATTCAACAAGGTGAACAGCTCTTCAATCCGTTGTTTTAATGCGGTTTCGCTCATGCCATGCAAACGACCAAAATAAGCAATGTTTTCATAAGCGGTTAAACGACCGTATAAACCAGTACTGCTGGATAAAAAGCCAATTTTTTTCCGCGCCAGTATCGGCTGTTTTAATACATCCACGCCTTCAATCAACACAGAACCAGAATCCGGCTGCAAGGCGGTAGATAAAATACGTAAAGTAGTAGTTTTGCCTGCGCCATTCGGGCCCAATAAACCTAATACTTCACCAGATCCACAATCAAAGCTTACGTTTCGTACCGAATGAAAAGCTTCTTTGCTGTAGCGAACATCTTGTTTTTCGCTTTCCGACAACTTTTGGCCACGACTGATGGCAAAAGATTTAGCCAGAGCTTCTATTTTTATCATGCCTTATTCCCTGCTGATGTTTTTGTTGCTTCTGATTCGTTGGTCTTGTGTCGTTTTGGTCTGAAGTAGCTGGTGTTGGCATAAAACGCCTGATCCTGCCCTGTATACCAGCCCGGAACCCCTAACAAAGGGATCGGACTAAGCTGTTGATTATCAAGTAGCAGTTCAGCTTGTTCAAGCTGTTTTGCCAATAAATCATCAACAAAATTGTAACCTTTTATACCACTCATTATCCCGGCCTGTTCCGGCAATTCAATGCACCACAATTTGCCGGTTAAACCAATAAAAGGTTTAGTTGCCATTTCATAGTTCGCATGGCCAAAAATGATGGGGTTTAACTCAGACCACAAGTTTTTGTGCTGATAAAAGGCCGGTGTCCATTGATGATTACGCAATAAATCCAGCATAAAACGCTGCGAGGGCCGAATGCAAAGCAGCACCCCACATTCATCCAGTAAGGTGAGTTTATGCCGCACCACAGAGCGCTCTTTGCTGCCAAACTGCTGAATTTGCGCCATATGCAGCTGATTCATCAATTGCTTACTTTTGGGAAATAAACACCAGATTAACGCGCCAAATAAGTCGTGCCAGTTGTTCAAACGCATCGGAATTTGCTGGCTTTGAGCAATAAAGTCTTCGTAATAACGACCATCGGCATCAAGCACAGTGCTGTCTACAAAGCTCCACTCCTGCAATGCGGTATGCTGATGTAACCATAACGTCAGCAACTGGGGTGATGGGAAGTTAGTTTGGTGTGCTAACGGAAAAACAGCGGCTAAAGCACTGAATAGTCCTGGTTCTGAAAACAGCTTTGGTTGCCATTCTGTCGGGGCTGTGAATCTGGAATTTATGCTGTTTTTTTGCATGAATAAGAAAAAACCGTCTGTTGCTCTGAAACCATACTGCCTGCATTACCTTTGAAAAGCGCAAAAAACCTCTTGCAATTTTCCTGTAAGCTGGCAAATTCAAGGGGTACGTTTAGACGTACATACTGCCAAAATGTTTTTGCCCGTCGTATTTGACGCCGCAGCTTTGTTGCCTGCGTTCGCTCGCCCCAATCACATAGGATAACTATGTTCATGGGGACTCGTTCGCTGATTGCATCTCTGCAACGCCAACTACTTAGGGCAATGATCTGGATTAATTAATTTTAGAGGTTACTCATCATGTGTTCGATTTTTGGGGTGCTTGACATCAAGACTGATGTTAAAGCCTTGCGCCAGCAGGCGCTACAGTTATCTAAATTATTACGCCACCGTGGACCAGACTGGTCAGGTGTTTGGAACAACGACCATGCCATTTTAGTGCATGAACGTCTGGCGATCGTAGATACTGAAAATGGCGCTCAGCCCCTGATTAATCCAAATCGAAATCACATTCTGGCAGTGAATGGCGAGATTTATAATCACAAAAATTTAGAGAAAAATTTAACAGTAGACTATCAGTTCCAGACTAAATCGGACTGCGAAGTGATATTGCCTTTGTATTTACAGCACGGCGTTGATTTTATCGATCAACTGCAAGGCATGTTTGCCTTTATTCTGTATGACGCAGAGCAAAACCGTTACCTGATTGCCCGTGACCATATTGGCATTATTCCGCTGTATTACGGTTACGACGAACATGGCCAGCTGTACGTGGCGTCTGAATTAAAAGCTTTAGTACCTGTGTGTAAACAAATGCAGGAATTCCCGCCAGGTCATTACTTTGACAGCAAAGTAGGCAAACTGGTGCAGTACTACCAACGCGACTGGCAGAGTTTTGATGCAGTCAAAGACAATCCGGCTGACTTAGGCGAATTACGCGCAGCACTTGAGCACAGCGTAAAAAGCCACTTAATGTCCGACGTGCCTTATGGTGTGTTGTTATCCGGTGGTCTGGATTCGTCACTGATCTCCGCTATTACTCAGCAATTTGCCCGCAGTCGTGTCGAAGATGATGGTCAGTCCGAAGCCTGGTGGCCTCGCCTGCACTCTTTTGCTGTGGGTTTACAAGGCTCGCCTGACTTAGTCGCTGCCCGCAAAGTAGCTGACAGTATTGGTACAGTGCACCATGAAGTACTGTTTACAGTGCAGGAAGGGTTAGATTCACTGCGTGACGTGATCTATTTCCTTGAAACCTATGACGTCACCACTATTCGTGCTTCAACCCCTATGTACTTAATGGCACGTAAAATCAAAGCCATGGGTATTAAAATGGTGTTGTCAGGCGAAGGCTCTGATGAAATTTTTGGTGGTTATTTGTATTTCCACAAAGCGCCAAACGCCAAAGAATTCCACGAAGAAACCTTACGTAAGCTGGACAGGTTGCATATGTTCGACTGCAACCGCGCCAACAAAGCCATGTCGGCCTGGGGTATTGAAGCCCGCGTGCCTTTCCTCGACAAAGACTTTATGGATGTCGCCATGCGCTTAAATCCTGAAGCGAAAATGTGTGGCAAAGGCAAAATGGAGAAACACATTTTGCGTCAGGCCTTTGATGGCTTGTTACCACACGAAATTTTATGGCGCCAAAAAGAGCAGTTCTCAGACGGTGTAGGCTACAGCTGGATTGACAGCTTAAAAGCTCACGCTGAAAAAGAAGTGACGGATCAGCAAATGGCAACAGCAGCCTTCCGCTTCCCGGTCAATACTCCGGACAGCAAAGAAGCTTATTACTATAGGGTGATCTTTGAAGAGCATTTCCCACACACAGGCGCAATTTCCTGTGTACCTGGCGGTAAGTCGGTCGCTTGTTCTACTCCTGAAGCTTTAGCATGGGATGCGAAAATGGCGCAAATGACTGACCCATCAGGCCGTGCAGTAAGAGATATCCACGAACAAGGCTACTAAACCCTGAAAATGGGGTCAGATCACATTGTTAACTATTAACAATGTGATCTGACCCCATTTTTCTTATCTTCTGCTATACCTCTCAAGTTATTGTATTTTTTTTCGGCGAATAATGCGTTTTTATCGGGTTTCACTGGCGAAATGGCCCGGTAGATCGTATGTTAGGCGCCATCTGAATATGCCCTGAATTATGGATCTAAGACTGTGATCAATTTATCCAAATCCCTGTTCACTGTATTGGCGCTTGCCAGCTTAAGTGGGGATCTGAATGCAGAAACGGCTCTGACAGGTCAATGGCTGACCGACTTAGAAAAGCAAACTTTAGTCGACCCACAAACCTCTGGTGTCACCTTCCGCAAAGGTGAACTGGTGGTAGTAGGCGATCAAAGTGCGCACGAAAGTACCAGGATGAAACTGTTCCGTATTGACCCTGCTACGGCAGCAGCTATTACTCAGCCAATTCAAATTACGGTAGCAGACAGTTTAAAAAGCAGCTGCTTTTACAACTATTTAGCAGATAAACCCGATTTAGAAGCTTTAACATGGGACAGATTGGACGACACCAGCTTAATTACGGTGACCGAAGATGCATCGGCTTATCAGTTAAGTAATGAGTGTGCAAAAAAGTTTAACCAGTCAAACTCCACGGCTTACCCTACTCTGCTGCTAAAGATTCAGGTCGATAGTGCTTTAACCCGAGCCGAAATTGTGGCTGTACGGCCAGTGCAATTCCCACTTGAAGCCAAAGTAGGTAATTTCCCGAACGACGGTATTGAAGGTTTAGCAGTAGATGATCATCAGAACTTATATCTGGCGCTAGAGCAGGATATAGCCAACAAACCTAAGTTATTTAAAACCCGCTTAACTCAGGATTTCTGGCTGCGTGATAATTTTGTCAAAGTAATAGACGCGAACCTGACCTTACCTATGCTGGATGACAACGACCATCCTATTAACGGCATTGAGTTTTTACCCAGCCCGATTTTAGGCCACCCTGGATATTTAGTGGCAGTGGCGCGTAATGATGACGAGTTATGGGTGTTCGACCTGACTAACCGTATTCCGCCTTTTGTGCAAAAGCTGAGTTTTTATGTCAGCACTGACGACAGTGGTTTGTGCCCTGCATACGACAAGCTGGTGCAAACCGCGCTGGAAGCCGTGACCATTCACAATGGCACAGTGTATTTAATTAACGACCCGTGGAAACAGCACTACAGCGACAATATTCAGTGTGGTACTCATACCGATAAGTTTAAACGTATGTCACCACTGTTGTTTAAAATGCCGGTTGATCCGCGTTGGTACACACCATTCCGGCCTAAAACTCAAACCGCCTTACCTGCGATAAGCGGTTTAGCCACTTTGGAACAAAATCATTATCTGGCAGTGCAAGATAAAAAAATTCAGCGTCAGGGCGATCGCTTAACCTTAATTCAGGTGAATCCGGATCAACAACTGACAGCACAGAGTTTGTTTGTGACCAACTGGCCAGCAGGTCAGGCATCCAACGATTTAGAAGCAGTTTGTGCTTTACCTGGTCAAAATGGTGAATTTTTAATAGCAGAAAGTGGCACCTGGCAAGGCTCATTTGGCCGACTATTTCATATCAAAGTGTTCCCAACTTATGCGCAAGTGCTGAATACCTTTGAGTTACCAGTCGAGCGCGATAGCAGCCCGGAGCAAGATGGCGATAACTTTGAAGGTTTGGCTTGCGCTAAAAAAGATGTGAACCGTTATCTGGTGATTTTAGATGAACGTGGCACAGCCACC
Organism: Gammaproteobacteria bacterium; assembly: GCA_018815765.1. GTDB lineage: Bacteria > Pseudomonadota > Gammaproteobacteria > Enterobacterales > Alteromonadaceae > Pararheinheimera. The sequence goes on from JAHIWM010000056.1 coordinate 19,995, forward strand.
GCAGCCGGATTTTTACAATGGGGTGAACTGGATATGGCAGCTCCCAGTATCCAGTGGAATGGCCAAAAAATTCAGGTGACAGGCCCAACAAAACTTAAAAACCGCAACTACAACAGAGTGATAGCTGATTTACATCTGGAAGCTGATGTACTTTGGGCCAGCGCGGTGCTCGACAGTTCAGACAACGGCCCTTTCACCAGTGCTGTTTATCCGCTTGCTCTGGTGAATCCAACAGCAAAACAACCCATCAGCTTAATGGCAGAACGGCCAGTGCTATGGCAAATAGATGGCTTTAAAGTAGAAGCTTTAGCCAGCCCAAGCCCATTGATCCCAGGTTCAGCCCTGATGATTGGCACAGACGATGAAAACTACCACGGCCAGTTCCGGCCTTTAGCTACTACAGAGCAAAGCCCTTATGGCAATCCAAGCCCCAAACCAGCCACAACAAAATAACCCGCTGCACGGTTTTACCCTGCAGCAAATTCTGGAATTGTTAGTTGAACATCATGGCGGCTTTGCGCCTTTAGCAAAGCAAATATCGCTCAAGTGCTTCAGCTCCAACCCCAGCATTAAGTCTAGCCTGACGTTTTTACGCAAAACGCCCTGGGCCAGGACTCAGGTTGAAGAGTTGTTTATCAAACTGAAGTTATACCAAAAGAGCTAGCCACAAGGCTTATTGGCTTACCTCATGAATATACGCCTTGCCACAACAGCTGACGCAGCGCTTTTGGCTGAATATTATCTGACTAATGCAGTACATTTCAGACCTTGGGAGCCGCTGCGTGACCATGACTATTACAGCGAAGCATCGCTTTTTATCCGATTAACTGAGTATGAGGAACAACATAACAATGGCAGCGCAGCCCATTTTATTGGCAGCGTTAATGGTTGTGTCATAGCACATTGTTCGCTTACTTCTGTCCTTTATGGGCCATTCAGAGCATGCTTTATGGGATATGGCGTAGCACAGAGTTATCAGAGTTCTGGCGTTATGACCAAGCTCTGTCAGGCGGCTTTGCATTACGCATTTACTGAACTTAAATTAAACAGAGTGATGGCGAACTATATGCCGTCGAATACCAGATCAGGGTACTTACTGAAAAAACTTGGGTTTTCTGAAGAAGGCCAAGCGAAGAAGTACTTAAAAATTAATGGACGCTGGGAAGACCATGTTCTTACGTCCATACTTAACCCCAGCGAGCCGTAATCAGTTCAGGTTGCAAACTCTGGTCCATCTGATAAATAAACCCAGCATATCCAGAGAAATAGCGACCAGACTAAACAATCTGAAGGCCGGCCCCCTATCAGATTTTTCATTTTTTTGACTACCCAATCTGAGTTTACTGCCCAGAGCGATTCAGAATAACCCGGACTACTCGGAATGCCACAACACTTTATAGGACGCATCAGGCTTTGCTCTGTCTGATCAGTATATGCAACACAACAAGAGTGCCGGTCACTACCCTTTGTTCTTGTTGTTACACATTTTTGCCGGTATCCGCAGTGGAAAAACACTATGAGGTAAGGTTTAATAGGACAACTACCTTCGCATTCGCTTTTAGAGTAGATAAACAGAGATCAGGAAAACCCAATGCTCTTAGCCACAAGTGAATACATCGCAAAAAATGCTGCGGGTGAATCTGTGCCTTGTGTGTTGAGCCTACACGCACCTGAACCGGATCCATTGTCTGAACAAGGCGATTATCGCTGCAAGGTTGAAATTGCGGGTCTGTTATTCGAGAAGTATGCCTATGGCGTTGACGCGCTTCAGGCCTTATGTCTGGGTGTTGAAAGCTTAAGGTTGGCTATTGCAAAGTTAAAGTCTGAAGGCTGGACCTTTTATTTTCCTGCGTATCCGGACGATGAATTTGATCTGTTATCTGCTTACTTTCCGCTCCGGCTTAGCAAAAACTAAATAGCCAAAACAACGGGATGCATTTACTGCATCCCTGTTACTTGAGAGCCTAAATTAAAACATCAGCAGTGTTTCACTCTGGTAAATCAAACCAAAGCGCCCTGACTGCTTCAGAGCCGGCTGTGGCTGTTAACTCAGTCAACTGAGCCAACTTGATACCGTCGCCAGGTGTTAACTGCTGATCAGCAACAGTCAGTTCGCCGTTGATCAAATGCAGGTAATAAGCCCTGCCCGGTTTCACAGGCATAATTTGCTGCTCTGCTGCTAATAAAATCAACTGCGATAAGCTGGCGTCTTGTTTAATAGTCAAAGTGCCATTGCGGCCATCTGGCGTAATCACTTCAGTTAAACCGGGCAACTGACCAAAGTCTTTTTGCTGATAATCCGGAGTACCATTCAGCTGATTAGGCTGGATCCAAATTTGCAGAAACTTCAACCTTTCTTTATCGCTGGCGTTGTATTCACTGTGTGAAATACCTTTACCAGCACTCATCAGTTGAAATTCGCCCGCCGGCAGTATTTCTTCATTACCTGCTGAATCTTTATGGGCAATTTTGCCTTCAAGCACATAGCTGATAATTTCCATATTACGGTGACTGTGAGTTGGGAAACCAGCACCAGCCGAAACTTCGTCGTCATTAATCACCCGAAGTTCTGAAAAGCCCATTTGTTTTGGGTTGTAGTAATCACCAAAAGAAAAGGTATGTTGGCTTTTTAACCAACCGAAGTGAGCTCTGCCACGTTCGCCTGAACGGATAATTTCAAACATTTTGTATCTCCTTAATCTTGTAATGAATTGCATTAACCTCCAATAAGTCCACTATAGAGCGAAAAAGGCAGGACGAAAAACGGAGAAAACTGACGCTTTAGTTCAAAATTATTGAACATCAAAATTATGCAACATCAGTCCGTGGTACAACGGATGTCTGCTCACCAGACAGCTACAGCTTATAGACGCTATTCAACTAATTTTTACAATGCTACAGTGGTATTGATTAACTCTCATCGTTGGAAAAAGGAAAACCCATGACCACCATTATTACCTTAGTTATTGCCGTCGTTATCCTGTTTTTTATCGCCAGCATTTATAACCAACTAGTGAAACTGAAAAACCGTTTTCAAAATGGTTTTGCCCAAATTGAAGTGCAATTAAAACGCCGCTACGACTTAATTCCTAATCTGGTGGAAACAGCCAAAGCCTATATGTCGCATGAGCGCGAAACACTCGAAGCTGTGATTGCTGCACGTAACAGCGCCATGACTCAATTAACTGCAGCGGCGGCTCAACCAGGCGATGCAGCAGCGATTAGCCAACTCGCAGGTGCAGAATCTGCACTACAAGGTGCCATGACAAAATTCAGTATGGTGATGGAAGCCTACCCTGATTTAAAAGCCAATCAGAATATGATGCAGCTGACGGAAGAGTTAACCAGCACTGAAAACAAAGTAGCCTTTGCCCGTCAGGCCTTTAATGACGCAGTCACTGAATACAACAGCTACAAGCAGAGTTTCCCACCGGTGATTTTTGCCGGTTTATTTGGCCATCAGCAAGATGCTAAATTACTGGAGTTTGCGGATAGCGCCGAAATTCAAGCCGCGCCTAAAGTGAGTTTCTAACTCTTCGTACTTGAAGATACAGCTTTGTTGACTGCGCTTTTCACCTCATCCAAGCTGGATTGGGAATCACGGGCAGGGATAAATCCTGCCCCTATGCTGTCGCCGCCCTGCAGCGTCAATTACTTTGAGTATTACGAATATGGCTGTTGATTTTTTTGCCGCTCAGGACAAAGCACGCAGCAATACCAAATTACTGGTGGTGCTGTTCAGCCTGGCCGTATGTTGCCTTATTGTGCTGACCAATATTTTGCTGCTGGTGACTTTAGGCTTTATGGAGCCAGAGCACTACCAGTTACTGCTTAATCCACAAGACCCCAACTGGCTAAGTCAGTTACCCTGGCCCATGATGGGCTGGGTCAGTTTAGCTGTGTTTGTGGTGATAGCTGCAGTGGTCAGTATTAAACAGGCAGAGTTAAGTCAGGGCGGTCAGGTGGTTGCCAAAGCTTTAGGCGGCAGCCGTCTTGATCATGCTATTGCTGATGCAAAACAGCGGCAACTGCTGAATGTGGTAGAAGAAATGGCCATAGCTTCAGGTGTACCCGTACCACCAGTGTATTTAATGCCTGAATCCTCTATCAACGCTTTTGCAGCAGGTTATTCGCCAGCCGATGCAGTGATAGGTATTACTCAGGGCAGCCTGAACCTTTTGAACCGCGATCAGCTGCAAGGTGTGATAGCTCATGAGTTCAGTCATATTTTAAACGGCGATATGCGGATGAATATTCGCCTGATTGCTTTGTTGCATGGCATCGAGTTTATTGGTCATGCCGGTTATTTCCTGCTTCGAAGCGGCAGCCGCAGAACTGCGGTAGTGATCGGTAGTTCAAAATCAAAAGACAATGGCGGTGGTATTTTAGGTTTGGCTTTGGGCCTGATGGTATTGGGTTATTTAGGCACCTTTTTTGGCAGCCTGATTAAAGCTGCAGTAAGCCGCCAACGTGAATTTTTGGCGGATGCCAGTGCTGTGCAATTTACCCGTAATCCAGCAGGTATAGCGGGCGCACTAAAGGCCATAGGCGGCGCGCATTCTGGCAGCAAGGTAAAAAATCCGAATGCCGATGAAATGAGTCACTTATTTTTTGGTGAAGCCATCAGCCGCTGGAGCAGTTTATTTGCCACTCATCCGCCGTTAAAAGAGCGGATAAAACGTATTGACCCCAGCTGGGCCGGGAATTTCCCTACGGAAGCAGAATTGATGCGACAAAGTACTGCGCCATCATCTGAACATCAAAGCACAACTAACCCACGCCAGATGGCCGGAGCCGATAGAGCTGCGACCTTGCTTGCAGCCCTGCCTCCTTTGTTGCTGCACAGCAGCCGTCACCCAGCTTCAGCTCCGGCTCTTTGTTGCGCTTGCCTGGTGCAACCTGAGCATCTGGCTAAACAGTGGAATTTAATTAAAAACCTCGGCCACGCTGGTTTATTGCAGGATGTAGACAAGTTATATGACGAGGTCAGTAAACTTGCCGCTAAGCAGAAATTACAACTGGTGCAACTGGCGGTGCCAGGTTTAAAACAACTGTCCAAACAACAATTTGAAAATTTCCAACAGCTTTGTCAGGCATTAAGTCAGGCTGACGGTGAAGAGGATTTGCTGGAGTGGACTTTACTGAACTGGCTGCAACATTGTGTTGGCAGTCAATTTGACGTACAGCTGCTGCATAAACAAGATAAAGCCAGCGAGCTTTCCGCCATAGCACCGGCGGCTATGGCTTTGTTGGCTCTTTGCGCCGATCAGGTTGTGCATGCAGAACTGCAACAACAAGCATGGCAAGCAGGTGTTAAAGTCTTAGGTATGAACACGGATACTCAGAGGCCAGCCGTCAGCTTTGAGCAATTAAAACATTATTTGCCAGAGCTGATGCACAGTACACCACAAGTTAAAAAGCAGTTATGGCTGATGCTAAAAGCTGCTGTGCGTGCTGATGAACAGGTGAATGAACAGGAAGAAATGCTGCTGCGTGCTTTAGCCTTATTACTGGAAGTACCTGTTAGCCCCGATGAATTCAATCATTAAGCCCGTCATAAAACAGACCAGAAACAAATCGCAGTCAGTTGTTCTGACTGCGGATCAGTTGCTCAAAGTGTTCTGCCGACAAAGGCCTGCTGCACAAATAGCCCTGATAATAATCACAGCCTTGCTGGCGTAAATAATCCAGTTGAGCTTGCTGCTCTACCCCTTCAGCCAAGGCCTTTAAGCCCAGAATATGCGCCATAGAGATAATAGCCGTGACTAAAGCCTGGCTTTCACTGTTATCAGCAACATCATCGACAAAACTCTTATCAATTTTCAGCACATCCAGTTGATAACGTTGCAAATAAGCAAAAGACGAATAGCCTGTACCAAAGTCATCAATGGCCAGATTGACACCCATTGTATGCAAATCGGACAACACCAGCTCAGCTTGTTGCTCCCGCGACATAATGGCGCTTTCAGTCAGTTCCAGTTCTAATAATTCCGCCGGAAAACCAGTGTCTTTTAATATCTGCGCAGTTTGAGCACCAATATCACCATGACTGAACTGATGCGAAGACAAGTTCACAGCCAGTTTTAAATCAGGTAAACCCGCTTTGCGCCACAAAGCCCCCTGACGGCATGTTTCAGCCAGCACCCAGTCGCCAATGGCGCCAATCAGCCCTGTGTCTTCTGCGATAGGAATAAAACGTCCTGGAGCTATCAAACCTTCCACCGGATCGTTCCAGCGTACCAGCGCTTCTGCGCCAACAATACGACCGGTTTTAATATCGATTTGTGGCTGGTAAAAAACTAAGAACTGGTTTTGCGCTAAAGCACCACGCAAGCGGGCCTCTAAATCAATACGCTGACGGGCATAAAGAGTTAAATCATCCGAATAATAAGCAAAACGGCCACGCCCCTGCTCTTTCGCTCTGTACAAAGCCGCATCTGCATTGCTGAGCAAGGTTTCGCCTTCCGCACCATGATCTGGGTAAAGCGAAATCCCAATGCTGGCACCAATACGAACTTCGGCATTGTTGCTTAAAATCCATGGCTGACTCATGTCCTTAATCAGTTCAGTGGCAAAACGGGCGGCATCTTCGCTTTGATGCAACTGTTCGAGTAGGATAATAAACTCATCGCCGCCAAAACGCGCCACAGTATCAATATCTCTTAAGCGCTGCTTTAACGAAGCAGCCACCAGTTTAAGCAGCTCATCACCAGCCGGATGGCCAAAGCTATCGTTGATGTATTTAAAGCGGTCTAAATCAATCATCAATACAGCAAACTGATGCTGATCCCGTTTAGCCAAATCTACCGCATTTTGTAAGCGTGAACTCATCAATAAACGGTTTGGCAAATCGGTCAGCACATCATGGTGCGCCAGATAAGCCAGTTCCTGCTCTGAAGCTTTGAGTTGAGTAATATCAGCAAATACAGCAACATAGTGACTGACTTGTTGAGCCGCATCGACAATGGTATTGATGCTGAGCAGTTCAGGGTAAATTTCACCGTTTTTGCGTCTGTTCCAGACTTCGCCCTGCCAGTGGCCCTGCTCGGCCAGCTCTTGCCACATCTGGCGATAAAAGGCCTGATCATGGCGACCTGAGCTAAACATAGCAGGGGTATTGCCAATGACTTCATCTTCCTGATAACCCAGCATATGCAGCAACGACTGATTCACCTGAATAATACGGTTTGACGCATCCGTCACCATAATACCTTCGCGGGTACTCTCAAATACCGCAGCGGCTTGTTGCAAGGACGATTCAAACTGCTGTCGCTTCACCGCATTACCTAAAGCCGTGGCCAGCATATTCAATGCATCCAGTTCCACCTGATTCCATTCGCGACAGCTATGATGTTGCTCTACGCCAAGCAAGCCCCACCAGACCCCATCGACCATAACCGGCATCAGTGCTATAGCCTGAATACGAAAACGTGTCAGCATAGGCTGCAACATCTTGTCCATATCCTGCGCCAGTCCGGCTACCATAGAGCCTTTTGCCAGTTGCTGAATGGCCGGATACCAGCGGGACACTGTGTTATTCAGCTGTTTAAAAGTACGGACATGTTCTTTCTGGTCACGCCGCCACTGAGTTAACAAAGTGCCTGTCACCAAATCATGCTGCATACTGTTCTGGTACAGGTAAATGGCATCAACGGCTAAAGCCCTGCTGATGGAAGGCATCATACTACGCAGCAACTGCAACCAGTCACTGTGCTGTAAAAAGCGCGCTGCCATATCGGCCAGATTTGACATCACCAAGGCTCTTTGTTTCAGCTCACGGCGAAACTCTACCTGAGCACTGATGTCATCTATGGTGACTAAAACACCGGATAATTGCTCCCGTTCAAACAAAGGTTCTGTATTTAATTTCAGCCAGCGTTGTACCCCGCCACGTTCAATGCCTATAACAACATCACGGATAGATACAGGTACTTCAGCCCGCAGCACCTGATTGCTGGGGTAAAGTTCAGCCGGATACTGTGAGCCATCCTCGTAAATGGTTTTCCAGTCTTCCACTGTAGGGATCAGACCCCGCATTTCGTCCAGGCTTCGGTGCAGGATACGCTCTGCTGCAGCATTGGCATCGACAATGGCACCAGTCCTGTCATGTAAAATCAAGCCTTCCGACATCGTATTAAATAAGGTGGTTAACTTATCGTTGCTTGCTTCCTGTTCAAATCTGGCTTGCTTCAGTTCAGTAATATCGACCATAGCACCGATAATCTGCGGCTTATCATCCTTCAAAGCCGCGAGTAACCGTAAATCATCACGGATATAACGGATAGCGCCGGATGCATCAAAAAAGCGATACTCATGGCGGTAATGCCCATGCAACAAGGTTTGTTCTATCGCGCTGCTGGCCAGAGGCTTATCATCAGGATGAACGCCATTTTCCCACCATTGCTCGCGCAGAGCCTGTTCAACACTATAGCCAAACAGCCGCTCGATATTGCTGCTGACCCAGCTGGTTCTGCAGCTGACGCCATCCAGTTCGATCCGGTGCAATACGGTAGAACTGGCAGTAAGTATGGTATCCAGTTGCTGGGAATTTTGTAGCTGTTGTTGGTGGCTGCGGTTTAAATCATCATACAACTGACGTTTTTCAGTAACGTCATCAAAAGTCGCTAATAACAAGTCAGCCTGTCCTTCCTGACTGAATCGCTGCATCATCAGTTTGATGGTTAACACTCGCCCGGCGCTGTGACGTAGCTGAATATCCGATTCAACACTATTTTGTTCTCTGGAGACAAAACTGGTCGCCATAAACTGCTCTGCGTTTGGAGCTAAATCACGCAAGGACAGCGCCAGTAACTCTTCTTCTGAATAACCAAGCACCGACTGCAGCTTTTTGTTGACCCGGATAAAAGGCTGATGGGTACGGGATAAAATAGCCATACCGGAAAACGGCAACTCAAAAAAAGCCTGAACAGTTTTGTCCTGTTCTGTCTGTTTGGCAGCGAGCGCCAACTGATGCGATTGAATAAGTTCGCGCCAATAAAACAAAGCCCCCAGCACCAATAACATTAATAAGGTGCCAGAGATCATAGACATCCACAATAACAAGGTATCCAGAGGTAACAGTACTTCTGCCACATCAATTTTACTGAGCAGCATCCAGTTGGTTTGCCGTACCGGCGTATAAGCACCCAATACAAGCTGGCCACGGTAATCCAACTCTTCGGCAGTATTAAATTGACGTTGACGCAAAGCTTTAGCCGCCAGCAAAGGGCCATCTATATCCGCGTCTTCAAGCACGGCATGCTGTGGCTGACGTAACGGATTTAAAAACACCACTGAACGACCTTGCTGCTGAACCAGCAATACTTCGGCTGTTGGACTGGACACAGGCCAGTTCTGAACGGCAGGAAATAAATACAGACTGGTGTCTACTACAAACACCAGTTGGTAAATCTGCTGGTCTATCGCTATAGGTAAAAACCAGCTTAATTGGCAATATCGGTCTGTTCTTTTGCTGTCACATTGCGCTGCAGGTTGCTGTATATTTAAATCAACAGACAGAACATCAAACTTTAACTGTGCACCTAATGACAGCAGTTGTTTTTTTTGTGCATCAAATAACAGGATAGAACTAAAGGAATGTTCAGCGATCATCGACGCCAGGCGGTTGCGTACATCAACCTGTTGTGTTGCGTCACCCCGCTCAAGGTACTGCTGCAATTTTTGCCGGAAAGAACTGTCGCGCGACAAGCCATTAATGTCGTATTGGCGTTCCGCCAGCCAGAGTTCCAGTTGCTGTTTTTTGATGTCTGTCACAGTGCGTAAATCGGCCAGCGCTTCTGTTTTTAACTGATTACCATGCACCCATTTAGTGATGGCAGACAAAGCAGGGATCGCCAGCAAAAATGCCAGAATCAGCAGAATGATCCGCAGTTGTTTATACCGCACCGAGACAGGTGAATCGAAAAACTGTTGTTTACGCCAGGTTGCAAGCAGCACATAAATTAAACAACCACTGATGCAAACAAAAGCCACCCCCTTGATGGTGCCTAAGAACGAATTCGTTTCAGGATCAGTGATGGTAAGGTGTAACAGATGGTCAGAGCCAAAAATCCATAACAACGCAAAACTGCAATACAGCAGCACAATACGAATAGCAGTTAAAGGGTAAGCAGGTTTGGCCATGTCTATCCGTGTCAGTTTATTTTTTTGTCTATTCAGTGAGTAACGTCTGTCGCTGGACTTTAGGTAAAGATTTAATAACCAACAGTCTGGACTGATCTATTTGTCGTTTAATTTCCTGCTCTGGCACTGTGTTGTTTAAACGCAAGGTGTTCCAGTGCTTTTTATTCATATGGTAACCAGGGCTAATGGCTGGAAAAATATCACGTAAAGCCAGAGCTTCATCCGGATCACATTTTAAATTCAACCGCGCTTCGCCCTGGTCTGTGCCAAGGATAGCAAAGATTTTGCCTTTTACTTTATAGACATAGAAATCAGCACCAAAAGGGAAGTCCTCTTCAGTGCTCATCAATTCAAGGCAGTAATCACGTACGTCAGAAAATTGCATTGGTTCGGCCGCAAGTTGTGGAAGAACAGCATCAAAAACAAAGAAGGCTGCAGATGCAGCCTTCCGCGATAAATTATTTACGGGTATGAAGTTTCATCCAGTCAAATACTTCGTTGTACCAGCGCTCAGCATTACGTGGTTTTAAAATCCAGTGGTTTTCATCCGGGAAAATCACTAATTTAGATTCAATACCTTTGCGTTGCAGCGTGGTAAAAGCGCCAAGACCCTGAGCATAAGGCACACGGTAATCTTTTAAGCCATGGATCACCAGCATAGGTGTTTTCCAGTTATCCACTAAAGCTGACGGATTAAACTTCTGGTAATCCCCTTCTTTATTCCAGACCGGACCGCCCATATCATGCTCAGGGAACCACAGCTCTTCGGTACTGCCGTAGAAGCTTGGCATATCAAACAAACCCGCATGGTTGACTAAACATTTAAAGCCTTCAGGCCAGTTACCGGCAATCCAGTTCATCATGTAACCGCCGTAGGATGCACCTAAAGCACAGGCGTTGTTCCCATCCAGCCATTTTTCTTTTTCGGTGATAAAAGCTAAGCCTTTTTGTAAATCAACCAATGGCTTTCCCCCCCAGTCACGGGCAATAGAGTCAGTGAAAGCCTGACCATAGCCGGTAGAGCCGTGGAAGTCGATCATCACCACGCCATAGCCCTGAGCGGCCCATAACTGCGCATTCCAGCGGTAGTTAAACATATTGCCAAAGCTGCCTTGTGGACCACCGTGTACAATAAAGGCGATTGGATATTTCTGGCCTTCTTTGTAATTCACAGGTTTCATCCAGTAGCCATTCACTGTTTCGTCATTGGCACCTGGGAAATTAAATTGGGCAAACTGAGCAAATTGAATATCAGCCAGAGCCTCTTTGTTGATTTGAGTTAAGGCCGTTGGTGCACCAGTTTCTGCGGTAATTTGATAAATATCAGTGGGTTTATCCAGACTGTGGTTGGTAAAAATCAACTTGTTGCCAGCCACATTTAAATCACCCGCTGTGCCATCGGCATAAACCTTGCTGATATCACCAAAGCTGGTGTTAATAGAGAAAATACCGTGTTGGCCTGTGTCTTGAGCTGTGACATAAATGGTTCTGTTGTCCGCACCAAATTTATAGTCGCTGATGGATCTGTCCCACTCAGGTGACAGTTCTTTACGTTGACCTGTCACCATATCCAGCAAAATCAAGCCAAAACGGTCGGCCTCGTACACAGGTTTTTTCATGGCTAAATAGGCCATAAAACGGCCATCGCTGGAAAACGAAGGTTTAGCATCCCATGCCGCATTGTCACGGGTTAAATTAATTTTTTCGCCACCTTTAACCGACACCTGAAAAATATCAAAGTTGGTATGCCAGGACTGATCCACACCAGGGATTTTGGCGCTGAATACCAGGTTTTTACCGTCTGGTGTAAAAGATACTTCGTTTATCCCGGCAATATCAGTATTCCATTCCGGCAATAAGTCTTTGGCGTCTGTGACTTTTTTAGCTGTTAAATCAGCTATGTATAAATGACTTCTGAATTCGTCTGTCCAGGTATCCCAGTGCCGCACCATTAACTGGTCGTATACCATGGCGCTGTCTTGTTGACCGGCTTTAACCTGTTTGGCTTCAACAGTACAGGATAAAGTTTCACAACCTGGCTTAGCGGCCATTTGCAGCACAATTTTGCTGCTGTCATCTGAAACTAAAAAACCATCCACATCTAAAGGCAGATCGGTGATTTGCTGCGCTTCACCACCAGTCATAGGCAAACGCCACACCTGTGAGCTGCCTGAGCGGCCAGCGATAAAATACAAAGCGCTACCGTCATTACTCCAGGCTACAGCATGCTCTTTATCATCGTTAAAGGTTAAACGACTGACTTTATTGTTTTGCTGTAAGTCGACTACATACAAATCGGCACTGAGATCGGCAGGAGCAAGGCCGCCATTTTTCTGGCCATACACCAGATAACGGCCGTCAGGGGATACCACGACATCGTAGACTTTATTTAATTTATTCAGGTGTTCAATGGTGAGCGGGGTTTTGGCGACAGCGGCACTGCTGAGTAACGCAGTGGCGAGAAAGATCCAGGCTTTCATAATTTCTCCCAGTAGAAAAACGCCCTGAGGGTCAGGGCGTTGTTAATCATTTTTAGTTATCGGCAAGTTCAGCTATCTTCACTTTCCAAATAGCAGGTCCTTGTTTATGCACGTTATTTCCCTGACTGTCAACCGCCACTGTGACTGGCATGTCCTCTACATCAAACTCGTAAATCGCTTCCATACCTAAATCAGCGAAGGCCACAACGCGGGATTTTTTAATAGCCTTGGAGACTAAATAAGCCGCACCACCTACCGCCATTAAATACACAGCGTTGTGCTCTTTTATGCTTTCAACGGTTTTATCACCCCGTTCAGACTTACCAATCATGCCAAGTAAACCCATCTGGCCTAACATCAGTTCGGTGAATTTATCCATACGGGTGGCCGTGGTTGGGCCTGCCGGGCCTACCACTTCAGACCCTACTGCATCGACAGGGCCTACGTAATAAATAAAGCGGTTTTTAAAATCAACACCTTCAGGCAGCGCTTCACCTTTGGCCATCATATCGGCAATACGTTTATGCGCAGCGTCGCGGCCAGTCAGCATTTTGCCCGACAACAATACAGTTTCACCTGCTTTCCACTCCAGCACATCAGCAGGAGTCACAGTATCTAAATTGACACGACGTACATTGTTACCAAGTTCCCAGGTCACTTCCGGCCAGTCTTCCAGCTTCGGAGGTGTTAATACAGCAGGGCCTGAACCATCTAGATGGAAATGCACGTGACGTGTGGCAGCACAGTTAGGGATCATCACCACTGGTTTTGATGCAGCGTGAGTGGCGACAGATTTGATTTTTACATCAACAACAGTAGTTAAACCACCTAAACCCTGAGCACCAATGCCCAGTTTGTTGACCTTGTCGTACAACTCAATACGCAGTTTTTCATCGGCCGTTTCAGCGCCTTTTTCCAGCAAGTCCTGAATATCCACAGGCTCCATCAAGGCTTCTTTGGCCAGTACTGCGGCTTTTTCTGCAGTACCACCAATGCCTATGCCCAACATGCCTGGTGGACACCAGCCAGCACCCATTTTAGGCAGAGTTTCCAATACCCATTCAACCACTGAGTCAGATGGATTTAACATCACCATTTTAGTTTTGTTTTCAGAACCGCCGCCTTTGGCAGCTATAGCAACTTCGACATGATGACCTGCAATCATATCGATATGCACCACTGACGGCGTATTGTCCTGGGTGTTTTTACGAGCACCTGCAGGGTCAGCCACAATAGAAGCGCGCAGCGGATTATGTGGGTTCAGATAAGCACGGCGTGTACCTTCATCCACCATTTGCTGCACTGTCATATCGGTTTTATCCCATTTGACATCCATACCGATTTTAACAAAACAAGTGACAATACCTGTGTCCTGACAAATAGGTCTGTTGCCTTCAGCCGACATACGGGAGTTGATCAGAATTTGGGCTATGGCGTCTTTAGCGGCCTGGTTTTGTTCTTTGTGATAGGCCTTTTCCAGGGCCTGCACAAAATCCAGCGGATGATAAAAAGAGATGTACTGCAATGCATCTTCGATGCTGTCGATAAAGTCTTGCTGGCGAATGACGGTCATATTGTGCCCTTAAATGTAGCCCCAGTCTGCTCTGGCGGCATTTTCTATGTTCAGGTTAACTAATATCAGTTGGGCTGATATGATACAGCGCAACAGATCCAGCGGCTAGCCACTTACCGTATTTTTGCCGGAATTAGCCCGTTTTATGAGACGACTTATGTCAAAGTTTTTAAAGTTAGATGCCAAAGCGCCGCATCTGCTGGAGTATTTTTCTGCGATAGCAGCAGAGCCTTGGGCCATGCTGCTCGACTCGGCCGCAAGCAATCACGTCAATAGTCGTTTTGATATTCTGGTGGCTCGTCCTGTCGCGACACTCGTCTATCAGAAAGGTCTGTTGACTCAAACCGAACAAGACCAAAGCCAACTGCTGCAAATGGACCCTTTTGGCGCATTGCAGCAACTGACCAGTCGTTATTTTCCGGATAACCCAGCGCTATCAGATCATGCTGATTTACCTTTTGTCGGTGGTGCTTTAGGTTATTTTGGTTACGACTTAGGCTCTGTGATTGAACCTGTGCCACAAGCTGCCGACACGGGAGCTTTGTTGCCTGATATGGCGGTTGGTATTTATCTGTGGGCGCTGATTCTGGATAAACAACAACAGCAACTTTGGTATGTGGATTACCGCGGAGATGCAGCAAGCCACTGGGCACAAACATCCACACTTTTTACTGCAACAGCACAAAGCAAAGCTTTTGAATTAACCTCTGAATGGCAGGCCAATATGGACAAGGCCAGTTACAGCAAGAAGTTTGATCAGGTACAAAATTATCTGCAAAGCGGTGATTGTTATCAGATTAATTTAGCCCAGCGTTTTGAAGCCGGCTACAGCGGCGATGAATGGCAGGCCTATTTAACCTTACGCAGTAAAAATGCGGCGCCATTTTCCGCCTTTTTGCGTTTGCCTCAAGCTGCAGTGTTAAGTTTGTCGCCGGAACGTTTTTTACAACTCAAAGCCGGGCAAGTGGAAACCAAACCTATTAAAGGCACCAGACCCCGCTTTGCTGATCCACAGCTTGACCAACAAAGTGCGGAAGAGCTGCAAGCATCACCAAAAGACAGAGCTGAAAATGTAATGATTGTCGACTTATTGCGAAACGATTTAGGCAAACATTGTATACCTGGCACGGTCAAAGTACCTGCTTTGTTTGCGATTGAGTCTTTCCCTGCAGTACATCATCTGGTCAGCACTATTACTGGTACCTTAAGCCCTGGCGCTGATGCCTGTGATTTATTACGCGGCGCTTTCCCCGGCGGCTCTATCACAGGTGCCCCTAAAGTGCGGGCTATGCAGATTATTGCGGAATTAGAACCCAACAGCCGCTCTGTCTATTGTGGTGCTGTGGGTTATATCAACAGCAGCGGTGATATGGATACCAATATTGCCATCCGCACTTTAGTAATGGCGCAAGGCAAAGCCTACTGTTGGGCTGGTGGTGGCATAGTGGCTGACTCAGAAGTGAATGCTGAATACGAAGAAACCTTTCATAAGGTGAATAAAATATTGCCTTTGCTGGGTCAGGTAAAGCCTTCGGTATCAACGGAGTAACCGCATGAACCGTCAGCAGTTTTTACAACGCTTTTTCCTTCAACCCAGTAAGCAGTCTGTGTTGCTTCAGGTTGAGAAAAGTAAAGCTGCGGCTGTATTATTGGTATTGCGTGAACAACAAGGCGAGCTGCAACTGCTGTTGACCAAACGCAGCTCTGATTTACGCCATCATCCGGGGCAAATTAGTTTCCCCGGCGGCAAAATTGAAGCCAATGAACAGAGCCAACAGGCCGCTTTACGTGAAACTCATGAAGAAACCGGCATAGCGCCAAAACAGCTACAACTGATTGGGCAATTACCTAGTTACGCCACAGGCACAGGTTTTTTAATTCAGCCCTGGATTGCCTTTTTAACCGAAGAGGTCGAGCTTCAATTGCAGGCTTCTGAAGTCGAATCGGCGTTTTGGCTGCCTTTGCCTTTTGTGTTTGCCCCACAAAATACCCACAGCGAGTATTTTGCTATGCACGGTCAGTCGCATTTAGTGCACTTTATGCCTTATGGTCCACACCTGATTTGGGGTGCAACGGCGGCTATTCTCTATTCGCTCAAGCAGCAATTGCATTTTTAATTTCGTCAAGACCCGCGTATCACTGTAATCAATTCCGCACACTACCGCTGACATATCTGCTGTAATAAGCACCGACCAGTTACAAAGCGAGTTACGAAATCAATTTGCTTCCGTTAGAATGGCGCCCAATTCTTATAACTAAAAGCAGGATCCGAATGATTATTAGTGCTTTTGATATGTTCAGCATTGGTATTGGCCCATCCAGTTCTCACACCGTAGGCCCAATGCGTGCAGCTAAAAAATTCTGTGAAAATCTACAAACCATGGGTTTGTTTGATCAAGTCACCAGTGTGAAAGCTGAGCTGTTTGGTTCGTTAGGTCAAACCGGTATTGGCCACGGCACAGGTAAAGCCGTCATTTTAGGTTTATCCGGTTTTTTACCGGAAAACATCGAACCCGATGCTATCCCAGGCTTATTAAAAAAGGTCGATGACACTCAGCAAATACTGCTGGACCAACAACATTGTGTCGCATTTCCACGGGAAGGCGCTATTGTATTTCACCGCCGCAAAACCTTAAAAGAGCATTCAAATGGCATGGAGCTGATCGCTTATGCTGGCCATGAAGTAGTGTTCAGCGAAATATATTTTTCGATTGGCGGTGGTTTTATTGTCAAAGCCGAAGATTTTGCCAAAGAAAAAGAAGCTGCCAGTCAGTTTGCTGCTGATAATCCGCCGCCTTTCCCTTTTGAAAGTGGTGCAGAGCTGATGAAGCTGTGTAAAGAAAACGGTTTATCCATCGCAGGTTTAATGATGGAAAACGAAAAAGTATTACGCAGTGAACAACAAATTCAGGACGAGCTGGGTAAAATCTGGTCAACCATGTACGACTGTGTACAACGTGGGATTCGGACCGAAGGTATTTTACCTGGTGGCTTAAAAGTAAAACGCCGTGCCCCTGCCCTGCATAAACGCTTAATGGCGGAAAAAAGCTCAGATCCATTGCAAGTGATGGACTGGGTAAACTTATTCGCCTTGGCTGTGAATGAAGAAAACGCCGCCGGTGGCCGTGTAGTGACAGCCCCAACGAACGGTGCTGCAGGTATTATTCCTGCGGTCTTGATGTATTACGACAAATATATTCAGCCTGTCACACCAGATATCTACTGCCGTTACCTGTTAACAGCAGCAGCTATTGGTATTTTGTATAAAAAGAATGCGTCTATTTCAGGTGCTGAAGTTGGTTGTCAGGGTGAGGTAGGCGTGGCCTGTTCTATGGCTGCAGGTGCGTTAACTGAGATTTTAGGTGGCTCTGTTGATCATGTAGAAAACGCCGCTGAAATTGGCATGGAACATAACTTAGGTTTAACTTGTGACCCTGTGGGTGGTTTAGTCCAGGTGCCTTGTATTGAGCGTAACGCAATGGGTTCTATTAAAGCCATCAACGCGTCACGTTTAGCGCTGCGTGGCACGGGCGAGCACAAGGTATCACTGGATAAAGTGATTAAAACCATGTGGGACACAGGCCGTGATATGCAAAGTAAATACAAAGAAACATCGCGCGGTGGCTTGGCAGTCAATATTATCGAATGTTAAATCCCCTTCGTTCTTGAAGCCGCAGTTTTGTTGGCTGCGCTACTTGCCCCAGTCACATAGGACTTATATGTTCCTGGGGTCTCGCTCACTTGCCGCCTCGCTGCAACATCAATTACTTTGGGGATTGCATCGTCCATAAAAAAACCGCCTTTCGGCGGTTTTTTTGTCTTAGTTATCTTACTTCTGCAGCGGTAACTCATCTACCGGATAGATTGTGTCTTCAGGCATTTTGCTTTTAAACAAACCCAAAAAGTCGTCGAGGATCACATACAGAGCCGGGATTAAAATTAAGGTGATCACTGTCGCAAATAAAATACCGTAAGCCAGTGAGACGGCCATTGGTACCACAATTTGCGCTTGTAAGCTTTTCTCCAGCACTATAGGCGCCAAACCTAAAAATGTGGTGACTGACGTCAGCATAATAGGCCGGAAACGTCGGGTGCCCGCCCCTACAACAGCTTCTTTTAATGGCAAGCCATTACGGCGCGATTCGTTGACAAAATCCACCATCACCAGTGAGTCGTTTACTACCACACCAGCCAACGCAATCAGCCCAAACAAAGACATAATACTGACACTCAGCCCCAGCAGCATATGGCCTAAAATGGCCCCAATTAAACCAAAAGGGATCACCGACATAATGATCAGCGGTTGAGTGTAAGATTTCAGTGGTATCGCCAGCAGCGCATAAATGACAAATAACGCCAACAGGAAACCCATGGCTAAGTCTGTCATTGCATCCGCTTCTTCCAGACTTGCCCCTTCCAATGCGGTTTCAATACCGTATTTTTCCGCCAGTTTCGGCAGCACTTTTTCCTGCAGCTCTTTGGTGATTTTCATAGGTTCAGCCAAAGCTTTATCCACTGAAGCACTGATAGTGACAGAACGCTCACCATCCACCCTGTTAATAGCGGAATAACTTGGCTGTGCTTTGTATTCAGCCACCTGAGAGAATGGAACTTCGGCGCCTGTCGCGGTACGGATTTTCATATTCTCCAGATTGCCAACAGAGCGACGCTCTTCTTTGGGATAACGCACCATCACTTTGACTTCTTCGCCGTCACGCTGAATACGCTGCGCTTCAGCACCGTAAAAGCCATGACGCACTTGTGTCGCTAAATCCGACAAGGTGATGCCCAAAGCTTCAGCCTGAGGTTTGATTTTCAGTACTATTTCGTCGTTACCGCCGCTGATGCTGTCTTCAATGTCATAAACCCCCTGGTACCCTACCATAGCGGCTTTCAGCTCTTCAGTGGCTAAACGCAGCTGATCCAGTTCTTTGCTTTTCAGCTGGAACGAAATATCACCACCACCACCGCCACTGGTAGAAGAGAATATTTGCAGTGTTTTTACACCGGCAATTTCCGGGATTTGCTCCCGCCACAAGCGCACAAACTCATTGGCATCTATAGTACGGCCTTCACTTTTCTCCAGCTCAATCACCAACTCGCCATTGGTATCAGACTGAGTGAAGGTTAAACGATGCTTCATCAAACCTTCTTCGCCTGAAGCGATGATTTGCTCGTTGGTTTTCACCAAAGCGGTTTCCAGTTGCTGCATCGCCTGCACTGTTGCTTTACCGGATGAACCTTCCATCATGGTTAAATTGGCGTTGATAAAGTCACTTGGAATATTAGGGAAAAACACCCAGCGCACATGACCACCGGCCATCAGGCCTATCATCAGCACCATCATGGCAAAAAAGCTGGTCGCCGTGATATAGCGGTATTCAATACACCATTCTATGGCGCGTTTATAACGGCCAAATACAAAACGATCGGTGGCGCCTGACACTTTAAGACGGACAAATTTTAAGCCATTGCTACAAGCTCGTCCCATGCCGTAAAACAGGCCTTTACGCTGTTGGTCCCAAGGTTTACTGTCCATCGCTATTAAATGCGCAGGCAAAATAAACTTGGATTCGACCATAGAAAAAATCAAACATAAAATGACCACCCAGGCGATAGACTCCCAGATAGGTCCTTGTGGACCACCTACCATCAGCATAGGAATAAAGGCAGCAATAGTGGTCATTACCCCAAAAGTGGCCGGCATAGCAACACGCTGAGCACCACGGATCACAGTTTCAGCCGACTTACCGTACTTTTCAATTTCGGTGTAGGCGCTCTCCCCTATGATGATGGCATCATCCACCAGAATCCCCAGCACCAGAATAAAACCAAACAAGCTGATCATATTGATGGAGACATCAAACATCGCCAGTGGCATCAAGGCTATAGTGCCAAGGAAACAAACCGGAATACCCACCATCACCCAAAAAGCCACGCGGAATTCAAGGAACAAGGTTAAGCTGATCAGCACCAAAAGTGCGCCCATCAGCATATTGTCTGTCATCAAATCCAAACGGCCCTGCAGGTAATAACTGGAATCGCCCCAATAATCTATATTCATGCTGTCGGGTAAGTCAGTCTTTTTCTTCACGACATAGTCTTTCACCACAGCAGCAATTTTTAAGGTGTTGTCTTCACCCACTGCATCGACTTTAATCGACACCGAAGGTTTGCCGTTAAAGGTAGAGTAAGACTCCATTTCAACAAAACCGTCTTTGATTGTGGCAATATCACCCAATAATAAACGGGTGCCATCAGCTCTGTTGATCAGTACTATGTCGGCGAAGTCCTGCTGCCTATAGGCCTGGCCTTTGGCACGCAACAGAATATTACCGTTGTCGGCTTTAATAGAACCACCAGGTAAATCCACTGAGCTGCCGCGTACAGCAGCTACCATTTGATCAAAGGTTAAGCCGTATTCACGCAGTTTATGCTCAGAGACTTCGATCGAAACTTCGTAGTCTAAAGCGCCAACCACTTCCACTTTACTGACGCCAGGTAGCTTTTTCAGTTCATCCCGCACATCTTTGGCAAACTCTTTTAAACCACGCTGATCGGTATCACCATACACAGATAACCACAGCACATTGCTCTGGAATTTGGTGTTGTACACCACAGGACGTTCCGTTTGTTCAGGAAAAGACGAGATGGAGTCCACCTGCATCTTAATTTCATTCATCACTTCCTGAATGTCATACCCAGACTGAATTTCCACATTAACAGTGGCCAGGCCTTCAACGGCGTTAGAACGGATTTTTTTAATACCATTGAGGCTTCGTAGTGACTCCTCAATTTTGTCGACTATGCCCTCTTCGACTTCCTGTGGCGCAGCACCTAAATAAGCCACACGAATAGTGACTTGCTCTAACTGGATTTCAGGGAAGGTTTGTTTTTTGATGGTAAACACGCTGGCAATACCAGCCAGCAATAAAATCACCATCAGTAAGTTAGATGCCACGCTGTTGCGGGCAAACCAGGCTAACCAGCCTTTATGGGTTTGATCCAACTGCTGCATCAGCGTTTTTCTCCAGATCCAGTGGCGGCTATCGCTGCTTTATCTTTTTCAGCGTCATCCACCGCAGTTTCGGCTGATGTGCGAAGTGCCATCCCTTCCAGCGGATTGGCAATTGCAGTTAATACCAGTTGCTCACCCGAATCTAAACCTGCACTGATATAGGCATACTCTTCATCCATCCGCTGCACTGTAACAGTGCGGATATGCAGCTTATTATCACTGCCGATGGTTAATACTTTTTGATCCGGTTTTAATAAATGCCGATCAACCAACACCAGATTGTCGCCATTTTTGCCATCAATACGGGCTTTGACAAAACGGCCAAAACGCAGAGGAGCCTGACCATCCGCTTTTAAACGGTAGGGGTCTTTAATTTCGGCCACCGCATAAATGACACGGTTTTCATCATCCAGCATGCCTTCGGTACGCACTAATCTGGCGTCCCAGTTCAACTGTTGACCAGCAACCTCTGCTGACAACAAGACTTCAGGTTGCTGCTGCTCTGAGGGTGTTAACCCAGGCATGTTCAAATAACCCACATCGTTATCCGATAAAGGCAAGCGCACTTCCGCCACATCAGTGCCGTAAATAGTGCCTAAGTCAAAACCACGGCTGATAAACTGACCGATATTGGCATTTTTAACTTTGACTATGCCATCGTAAGGCGCGCGGATTTCAGTACGGATCAAATTACGGCGGGCGTTCTCCAGTTCAGCTTCAGCAGAACGCACATTGGCTAATTCCTGTGCCAGTTGTGGACGGCGTAAACCAAGTTCCGGTGCCTTACCTGCACTAAATGAACTCCACTCTTCAGCAGCCACTTTGCCGCGGGCTTTTTCTTCCTCTAATAACGCCTGAGCGCGAGCCAGATTCGCCTCTGCTAGTTTGACCGCCGTTAGATAGTCGTATTGCTCAACTTGAATAAGTAAGTCACCAGCGCGGAAAAAACCACCTTCAATAAAGTTATCCGCTACTTTGACAATCACACCATTCACTTCAGAGGTCAGACTGGTGATGACTTTAGGTTGAACAGAGCCCTGAGACCAGACCTGATACGTCAGGTTTTGTCGGCTGACGGGTTTTACTTCAACAAATAAATTTTTCCGCTCTTCTTTTTTTTGCTCTGGTGGTTTTTTTCCTGCCACAAAAGCTGAAGCAAGAATGACTGCGCCCACCACAATCAATACCGGAACCCCTGCTTTTATCCACTTGCCTGCCATTTTTAGTCCTTTGGTCACAAATTTATCTGCCTCTATCTTACAGTCCGTTAGGCTGTAACAGTATCCACAGTTGTTAGCTTTTTTATCCGTCCTGAGTCTAATTCAATGATTATTTTTTGCACTGCTTTTCTATTCGTTATGCCAAAGCCATAACACAAGGGCCTTGCAGCAGATCCGCCTTTAGTAAATACTGGCTCATTTGGCGGAACAGTGTGAAGTTCCGACATATTTAGTTACAACTTCAGCTCCTATTTCTCTGATAAATAGCTAATTCATCTATATAAATTCCAGAAAGTTATTTTGGAGACCGCTCTGGCTTCGTTATGGTGAACAAGACCAAAAACAGGTTATTTTTTAGACACTTTATTGTCATCACTGCGCGATACACTAGAGTTTTATGTATTGACCAGCTAAATTCGGGAAGGAAGCAGCTATGAGCATTAGTAAGCAGTATTTAAAAACCAAACCTGTCTGCAAAGTGACTTTTACTTTTGCAGGTCATCAGTATCCTCAAGCCCAAAGTGTCGCTTTAGCAGGAGACTTTAATAACTGGGACCCTGAAGCTGTGTTGATGAAAAAAACCAAGACGGGTGACTTTACCGCCAGTCTGAATCTGGATAAAGAAAAGCAGTATCAATTCAGATATGTAGTGGATGGCCAAACCTGGTTAAATGACGATGAAGCCGACGCTTACGTGCCGACTCAGGTCAGCTACGACCAGAATTCAGTGGTTCAGCTGTAAAAAAATAATTGGGGTCAGAGTAAAATTAATTGTCTGGCAATTAATTTTACTCTGACCCCAATTTTTCAGCGTTTTTCCAGCACCAGACAACCTACTGAGTAGCCTGCACCAAAAGAGCATAAAATGGCTTTTTCGCCCGATTGAATACCCTCTTTGTTTTTGTGAAATGCAATCACTGAACCTGCAGACGCCGTATTGGCATAGGTATCCAACACCAGTGGAGCCTCTTCAGGCAAGGGGTCACGGCCTAAGATTTTCTTCGCAGCAAACAGGTTCATATTGATATTGGCCTGATGCAGCCATAAACGTTTTAAATCATCAGGCTCAACAGCTAAACGCTGCATCTCATTTAAAATCACATCCGCCACTATCGGCAGTAATTCTTTAAATACCTTGCGGCCCTGCTGTTTGAAAAATGGCGCATCCGGGTCAGTTTCTGGATGACAATGTTCGGTGTAACCCACATCACAACGGATGTTGTTAGAAAACTCAGTTTTTAAGCTCATGCCGAGAATACGGTAAGCATTGTCGGACGTAACAGTGTCTTCCGCTTCAATAATTGTGGCAGTGCAGACATCACCGAAAATAAAATGACTGTCGCGGTTGGTGTAATTCACTTGCGGTGAGGCAAATTCAGGGTTCACCACCAGCACTACTTTGGCCATACCACCACGAATAGCATTGACCGCATTGCTGATAGCAAAAGTAGCAGATGAACAAGCCACGTTCATATCAAAAGCATAACCCGCAGCACCTAAAGCCTGTTGCA
>JAHIWM010000057.1 GCA_018815765.1 Gammaproteobacteria bacterium
CAGATACAGGTAAACCTGCACCAATAGCAGCGGCCATAGGCTCGTCGATTAAATACACTTCACGGGCGCCAGCACCCTGAGCAGATTCACGAATAGCGCGGCGTTCTACCTGGGTAGAACCACAAGGCACGCAGACTAATACACGTGGGCTTGGACGCAGGAAGCTATTGCTGTGCGCTTGTTTGATAAAATGCTGCAGCATTTTTTCAGTCACATAGAAGTCGGCGATAACACCGTCTTTCATTGGACGAATGGCTTTAATATTGCCAGGAGTACGGCCAAGCATACGCTTAGCTGCGTGGCCAACGGCCGCAACACTCTTAGGTCCGCCAGTTCTTTCCTGACGAATAGCAACAACTGAAGGCTCGTTCAGAACGATGCCCTGATCTTTTACATAGATGAGTGTATTGGCTGTCCCCAGGTCGATCGACAGATCATTTGAAAACAGACCACGCAATTTATTTAACATGGAACAGACTAATCCTTTTAACTAAGAGGTGGTGACACAAGGTGCCCGACAAAATGATGGTTATTTTAAGTAACAAAACGCCAAGAAAATAGCTTTATCTTTAGTTTTTACCAAATTAAACCAAAGCTATTGAAAAGCCAAATGTTTAGTAGTCAGACAAGACAGATGAACTTAAGTTTTATTGTACTGAGAATATAAAAATAAACAGGTCCACAGAAATATTCAGCACCTCAGGGCCAGAGTAAAATTCGCTGTATTGCTTTAACTTTACTCCGACCCGACTTAGTTTTAGTTCAGCTTTTCCTGCCAGAAGATCTGACGTTTGTTGCCCTGATGCCTGCCAAACTGTGCCTCGGCTACAGGGTTTGTCAAAGCTGTACCGCCATTCCAAGGAAATTGGAGATAATCCAGGGAGCTCGGAATTTCGTATCGCAAAGTTGCTGTACCTACCGCATTTGGCGCAGGAATAAACATTCCCATGTAAGGATTCTGCCCCGCGGCCATGACTCCAGGAGTTCCACCTGTTGATGAAGTAATACCTGTCACACTTAAATTTGTAGCGGTGTAAGCCGTGCAAATGTCATTCAGATTTTGCTCAAATCTATTGCTGTTCCAGTACTGACTTTGCAAAATGATCGGCAGGTCCTCATCTTCAGGACCCGCAGCGTTTAATAAGGCAAGCCTTCCATATCTAACATCCAGACTGTTACCTACTTGCACGGCACTGCAATTTCCTTCAGCAATACAGTTAGTACTGGTGTTCGGATTCATGTCCAGTGCTGTACTGGCGAATTTTCTATTATCTCGTTCAGAACGGACTGTTAAGCCCAGCTGTAATGCTGAATAAGGACCATCAGGCGCTAAAGTTGCTAACTTTGCAAAATTCATTTCTGTACTGTTGAACACCCAACGCCCATCGTTCCAGGAAGCTGAAACTGTATTTAATCTGGAGCTCAAATCTGTCGCTGCGTTAGCATTTTCGGCAACCAAGCCAATATCTGCAGTATCAGAATAGGTTTTATTCGCCTGCGAATTGTAGTTGGTCAACACTGTAGTACCGTCCAACGCCATAGCTTCCACAGTGGCCTGCATAGTGATAGTAGAAGCGTCCATATAGCTAAAATTGCCTGCTTCACAGGAATCCGTAACTGGAGTTGCAGGCAGAGCCAGAGCAAAATGGTGAGGATAGAATCGCCCAACCAACACGGCAGGATTCGTCGAAGCTGTATTTCCAGCGCCCAGATAGTCGTCGTCAGATATTTTACCATTGAGCTGGATACTTCCTGCCTGCATCCATTTTGCGGTGGAGGTTTCAAAACGCCCGTCAACATTCAATACCGGAGTAAAAGGCGTCCCAAACACAACATCCGGGTTCGGTACACAAGTCGTAGTTGCAGCATCACAAGCTGCACCGTTAATCACAGGGTAAGCCAGTACTGAGTTTAATCCCACCTTCTCAGGATCATCCTCTTTGCCGTAATTCGGCGTCCTATCACCTTCTCGGTTTACAACATCAAGCACTACTTTGAAATCTTCACCTGCTGCGACAAAACCAAGACCTGAAGTTGTAGTAGCGGGGTTAACTGTGCCATCAGAACTAGTCACGGACTGCACCAGTATTTGATCAGGCCGCACCACAAACTCATTACTTTGTTGCTGCAGAGTCAAGGCAGGCTGCCCGCTTTCTGCAGGAAGTTCTAACTTTGCATACAACCTGACTTTGCCAACGTCAGTGTATTTAATTGTAAAATCAGTCCACGCATCTGCAGAATCAAAGTTTCGGGCTAAAGGCGTGAATTGGGTAACAGCAGACTTCGGATTTGA
>JAHIWM010000058.1 GCA_018815765.1 Gammaproteobacteria bacterium
ACAGAAAAATGGGCATGACAGCTTGCGCACTGCACTCCCCTTTGATGCTGTCACTGCATTATTTTTAGTCACGCATCAGAAATAATTTTCATCCACAGCAGCGCTTAAATATATTTTTCAGCACATTAAAATGTAAAAAACCCCGGTATTCACCAGGGTTCTTTTTAGCACAGCAATTTGCTTACAGAGTCTCTAACTTCGCTTTGGCTGCTTTTGCAGGTTTAGCTTGTGGGTATTTGCTGACTAAAAGCTGATAAAACTGCTTGGCTGCAGCCACATCACCTTCTTTTTCTGCCAGTTGACCCAATTTAGATAAAGAATCAGCTGCTTTTGCTGACTGTGGAAACTGAGCAACTACACGTTCAAACTGCGCTTTGGCTTTAAGTAGTTCGTTTTTAGTGAAAAACAACTGGCCCAACCAATAGTAAGAGTTTGGTGCGTAACTGGAATCCGGATAAGTACGGACAAAATTTTCGAATGCAGGAATAGCTGCATCGTAGGCGCGATCTTTCAGCACCAGATTTACCGCACTTTCGTAAGCTTCACTTTCCGAAGGACTGGAAGACACTTCAGCACTGGCTGCGGTTTCAGCAGTTTGAGGCTCACTACCAGCATTAACCAAAGCCGCAGGATTGCCTATAGGCGCCTGTTCAGCTGGTATTGTTGGGATGCTAGGTGTTGTCGGAGTAGCTGTAGTTGAACCTGAAGCGGCAGCTGTGCCCAATCTCCGGTCAATTTCCTGATAAATATTGCGTTGTTGCTGCAATATTTCTTCTAATTTGTAGGAATGCATTTCAGTGATGCCACGCAATTCAGACACTTCGTCTAATAAAGCGGACACTTGCTGCTGCATAGCAACCTGAGCGTTGGCTCTGGCCTCAACAATACGTTCCAGCGCAGCTATACGGTCAGCCGTGGAAGCATATTTTGGAGTCTGGATAGCGCCACCGCCTGCGCGGGACAGATCGGCTACAGGAGCCGGATCTGCCCACGAGGCAATGCTGATAACAGAAAGCGCAGTAACTAAATATTTTTTCACTGCTTTGCTTCGTATCAGTTATTAGTAAACTAAAACAGCGCGACGGTTTTTAGAGAACGCGCTTTCGTCGTTACCTTCAACAGCTGGTTTCTCTTCGCCGTAGCTAACTACTGACATTTGGCCAGCAGCAACGCCCAGGTTAGCTAAGTATTGAGTCACAGCCTGACCACGACGCTCACCTAACGCGATGTTGTACTCTGGAGTACCACGAGCATCAGTGTGACCTTCAACAGTTACAGTGATGTTAGTGCGAGCGCGTAAGAAAGCAGCGTGAGCTTCCAGAACAGAAGCGAATTCTGAACGGATAGCTGACTGGTCGAAGTCGAAGTAAATAGTGTTGTCTTGACGCAGAGCTTCTAATTGCTGACGCAGCAATTCTTCAGCTGACAGGCCTTGTTCAACCACTTGATTAGTGTTTGCACCAGTGTTTGCATCAGTAGCAGCTACTTCATCAGTTGAGCTACAAGCAGCTAAAGTTAACACTGGCACCGCAACTAACAAGCCTTTTAAAACTTTGTTTAAGTTCATAATTGTTGTCCTTAGTAAATCAATTAACCAAATTTTCGTTTTTTATAAAAATGGTGACCAAGCCGGAGATTTAACTCTGCCGTTTGCCGCCGGTAACCGTGCTTTAAAGCGCCCATCCATGGATACCAGTGCCAGTACTTGTGACGAACCGTACAAAGTACTATAAATTATCATTGAGCCATTCGGCGCAATGCTTGGTGACTCGTCCAGATAAGTGCGAGTCAACACCTGCATATAGCGACTCTCAACGTCCATGCGGGCGATATTATACTGGCCATTTGTTCTGTTGACCATAACAATACCACGCCCATCTGGAGTATAAGATGCAGCTAAATTCATTTCTCCCTCAAATGTTACTCTTTCAGTAACACCTGAAGCTACATTTACACTGTATATCTGTGGATTACCACCACGTTCTGAACTAAAAATGATTTTAGAACCATCTGGTGACCATGACGGCTCAGTATCAATCCGCCTATGATTTGTTAACTTTGTCAAGGCTTTAGTGGCAATATCCATCACATAAACTTCTGCGTTACCATCTTTTGACAACACCATGGCCATCTTCCGACCATCAGGCGACCACTTAGGAGCACCGTTAATACCTTTAAAACTGGTTAATATACTGCGACGGCCGGTATAAATATCCTGAATATAAATTTGTGACTGACGTTTCTCGAACGTTACATAAGCCAATTTAGTACCATCAGGTGACCAGGCCGGAGACATCAAAGGCTCTTTCGCTCTTAATAAAACCTGCTCGTTCTCACCATCGTAATCAGCTACAACTAATTGATATCTAAAGTCTGCTTTATCACGTACTAAGACATAGGCTATTTTAGTTAAAAAAGCACCACGCTCACCAGTTAATTTTTCATAGACTATGTCGCTAATACGGTGAGCATATTGTCTGAACTGATCACCACTGATGGTTGTTTCGCGCGCATCCAGAATATGAGTCAGACCTGTAGTCAGTTGGCCGCCAATAATAGCAGAAGACGAACCACCGCCTGAAGCACCTTTAAATACATCAACCAATTCAAAACGCACCGCGTATCTGTTCACGCCTACTTCGCGGATAGTACCAGTGACAACAGCTTCAACACCTTGTTTCATCCAGCGCTGATAATCAATTTCTTTGCTGTTGGTCGGTTGCTGCGGCATGCGGGTTGCCGCTATAGGGTTAAATTTACCGCTACGCATTAAATCCGCTGACACAATATCAGCAATACGCTGATTTGGCAGCGTATTACCTTCAAATTTAAATGGCACTATAGCAACAGGGCGGGCACTGTCCACACCATCTGTGATGACAATCTCTAAACTGGCATACGATTTTGCACTTAGCACCAGCGCAAACGCCACCAGGCTTTTTCCTATCAACTTCAGCATATTGTTATCTCAGTTCCGGTTGTAAAATAGTTGTGATGTCTTTTAATGCGTCATACACATCAGGATCCGGTGACATAGGGAAGTTACCTGCCTTTTGTATTGCACGCATCGCTGATTCACAAAGCGCTCTGTCTCCGCCTAAGATAGTGCTGGCGGTGACAAAACCATTGCTGGCCAAACGAATATTTACCCGACACTCTTTGCCACGCATTGTATCGTCTACAAACCAATTTTGTTGGATTTTCGCAACAATCATTGCCAGGTAGCGTTGCTTCTCGGTCAGGATCTGACCTGCCTTCGCTGCACGGCGTGCTTCTGCTTCTTCTTCCAACTGCTCAGCTAACATTTCTTCTGCAGCTTCGCGTTCACGATTTTCTTTTTCGGCTTTGGCTTTTTCAGCTTTTTCTTTGGCAGCTTTTTCTTTAGCGGCCTTTTCTTTCGCTGCTTTTTCTTTTTTCTTCTTCTCTATCTCTTGCTGCTTTTTCTTTTCGTCATCTTTCTTTTTCTTTTCAGCGGCAAGCTTTTGTTGTTTCTCTTTTTCTACAGCCTGTTTTTTCTTTTCTTCAACAGCTTTCTTTTCTGCTATTTCAGCTTCTTTTTTCTCTTGTTCCTGCTTTTTCAGGCGCTGCTCTTCAAGGCGTTTATCCCGCTCTTCCTGCTGCTTTTTCTTTTCCAAATCTTTTTTTCGCTTTTCATCAGCTCTCTTTTTCTGCTGATTTTTTTCTTTCATCTCATCAAACTGAGACTGGTCGACCGTAGTGGCGTTTAATGGCGCACTCAAGTCTCCAGCCATAGGTACCACTAAAATCTCTTCATTTTTAAAGAAATTAAAGTTAACAAACAGCAATACAGCTATAAAAACGTGTAAACCACCTGAGATGATCAGCGACTTCTTAAACGCTGGTTCCATCTTAGTTTTGCTCCACATCGTCAGTCATTAAACCAACGGAAGGGGCACCCGCGTCTTTCAGCAGATTTAATAACTGGATAATAGCTGCATAGTTAACACGGCCATCACCTTTAATAATCACTTGGGTACCTGGCTCTAGCTGCAGAGTACCAGCCACTTCCATTTGCATTTCCTGAGCATTAAAAGGGCCTTTATTCGAACCATCTTTCTCAAAATAATACAAACCACCTTCATCTACTGTAGCCACCAGCGGAGTTTTACCGTCTTTCATCTGCTCTATAGGTTCGGCATCTGATTTAGGTAATTCCACTTTGACGCCTTGCGTGATGATCGGCGTTGTCACCATAAAAATAATCAGCAGCACCAACATCACGTCGATATAAGGAACGACGTTGATTTCAGCCACCATACGGCGTTTTTTACGGACGTACATTAGTTGTTTTCTCCGCTGGCCATCGCCTGACGGTGCAGAATGTTAGCAAACTCTTCGACAAAGTTAGCGTAAGCACTTTCCAGCATCTCTACTTTATGAGAAAACTTGTTGTAGGCAATAACTGCTGGGATAGCAGCAAACAAGCCGATTGCTGTCGCAATCAAGGCTTCAGCAATACCAGGCGCGACCATAGCTAAAGTAGCCTGCTGCACTGCACCTAAAGCGATAAAGGAGTTCATAATACCCCAGACTGTACCAAACAAGCCGATATACGGGCTGATCGAGCCTACAGTGGCCAGAAATGGCAAATGCATTTCCAGACGTTCCACTTCACGGGATAAGCCAACACGCATAGCACGTTGAGTTCCTTCCATCACGGCACCTGACTGGCGACTGCTTTTATGTAAACGGGCAAATTCCTTAAAACCCGCTTTAAACAAAGCTTCAACACCAGTCACTGTGACTTTAGCGCTGACTTCGTTATAAAGTTTTGACAGATCAATGCCTGACCAAAACTTATCTTCAAACTGTTTGGTTTCTTCTACCGCTGTACTCAGCGCTTTATTGCGCTGAATGATCATGGCCCACGACATCACAGACATGCTCAGTAAAATCAGCATAACCAGCTGCACTACTACACTAGCGTGAAGAATTAAATCAAGAACTGATAGTCCGCCTGTCACCTGATAACACCCCTAAAACATCGCGAGGTATTGCACTCGCTTTCATTAATGATAGTTTTACGCAAGCAATACTAACCTGCGCTGAACAAAGCAATTGTGCATCTGCGTTGTAGATTTCCTGCCAAAATACCAGACTGGCCTTTTTTAGCTGCTTAATCTCACTTTTTACCAACAAAAGCTGGTTAAACCGTCCTGGCTTGTGGTTGTCCATCTGAACACTTTTCACCACAAAACCAATATCCTGACTTAACAATAGATCCTGCTCTATCCCTAAGCTTCGTAGCCATTCTGTTCTGGCTCTTTCAAAGAATTTCAAATAGTTAGCATAATATACTACGCCACCGGCATCGGTGTCTTCGTAATATACTCTGATCGGAAAATCAAATACCTGCGACATCATCTTATTTTGTCACCTAAATTGGCCGCTATGATATGGGAGCCCACAGCCGAACTCAACAGGGCGAACCTCGTCAGAGTTAAAAATATTTTGATTTCATGACATTCTGACGACTGTAAAAACCTATGGGTCCGATATTTATCAAAAGTTTCCTGTTCACGATAGAAGGGGAAAAAATAGCGACTAATGACCATTTTAACTAATCAGATTAATTTTGCTCAAAAAATAGTAATTCGGAGCAATTTTTAACCCCATTCAGCTGCCCTTAATTTTCAAGGGTTAGCGATATACTAGTCACAAAATAAGATTAAAATTCAGACAAAATCACTATTTATTCAGATTAAAAAAAGTAATCTGAAATCTCAATTTTTCTAGTTTGAAGTAAATGCACTAACTCCCTAAAATGCCCCCGTGTTCTGAGCTAGCGCAAAAGTTTCGGCCCTTGTGCCCAACTTTAGTGATGAATACTGGTGATGTGATTATCTGTTCGAAGATGGTCATGTTGCTTCTCAACATGTTCCCTGGATTTTGAAGATTTACTTCAACTTGTTGCATTCGCCCGCTAATTTAGCGGGCTTTTTTTATTCCGGGCATCCTGCCCTCCCCCCTTCGGGCCATCACTCAGCGCCTCACACGAAATCCTTAATTCGATTCAGGTAAATCAAAACCAAAGTGTTTGTAGGCTGCTGGTGAGACGATACGGCCTCGTGGTGTGCGTTGGATAAAACCTTGTTGGATTAAAAAAGGTTCTATCACATCTTCAATGGTTTCTTTCTCTTCGCCTATGGCTGCAGCCAGGTTATCCAGCCCTACAGGACCACCGCCGAATTTCTCAATAATGGATAGCATTAACTTGCGATCCATATAGTCAAAACCACTGGCGTCTACATCGACCATATGCAAAGCGGCAGAGGCGATCTCTACTGGGACCAGACCACTGGATTTCACCTGAGCATAATCCCTGACTCTTCGTAGTAAACGATTGGCGATACGGGGCGTGCCACGGGAGCGACGTGCAATCTCGGTAGCTGCAGGCAGCTCAAGCTCTAAATTCAGATAATGGGCGGAACGTAAAATGATTTGTGCCAGCTCATCGACTTTATAGAACTCCAGACGCTGCACTATGCCAAAACGGTCGCGTAGTGGTGACGTTAAAGCGCCCGCTCTGGTGGTCGCACCTATTAAGGTAAAAGGCGGTAGTTCGAGCTTGATAGAACGGGCGGCAGGCCCCTCACCTATCATAATATCCAGCTGATAGTCTTCCATAGCCGGATACAAGATCTCTTCTACGACAGGGCTTAAGCGATGGATTTCATCGATAAAAAGCACATCGTTGGGTTCGAGGTTGGTCAGAAGCGCCGCCAAATCACCGGCTTTTTCCAGCACAGGGCCTGAGGTGTTTTTAATATTCACCCCCATTTCATTGGCGACCACCATAGCCAAGGTGGTTTTACCTAAACCTGGTGGTCCGAATATAAGCAAATGATCCAAAGGCTCACCACGACCGCGGGCTGCTTCGATAAAAATGGCCATTTGCTCTTTGACATGAGACTGCCCTGTGTAATCCGCCAGTGATTTTGGACGGATGGCACGGTCTATCAGCTCGTCTTCGCGACTGGCTTTGGTATCGATCAGACGATCGGCTTCTATCATGAGAGTTCCTGCTTAAAACGGCATTAAATCATACTGCGCAAAGCCAGTTTGATCAGCTGTTCGCTGCTCATATCGGCTTGCTTAATTTTTTGTACTGCTTTGCTGGCTTGTAACTGGCTATAGCCCAATGCCACTAACGCGCTGATCGCATCCTGCTCTGCACTTTCCACCAATTCAAATGAATCCACTTCATCGCCGGCAAGCACTAAATGGTCAGTCACAGGAGTGCTGATATTCAGCCCCCAGTCTTTTAAACGATCACGCATTTCAATCAATAAACGCTCTGCCGTTTTTTTACCAACACCCGGCAATTTTACCAGCGTGCTGATATCGTCGTGTTGTACACAACGGACAAACTGCTGGGCTGACAAGCCGGATAAGATAGTAAGAGCTAACTTAGGCCCTATGCCATTGGCTTTTATTAATTGGCGAAACAAAGCCCGCTCTGTGCTGGTGTGAAACCCATACAACAGCTGTGCATCTTCCCGCACCACAAAGTGGGTGTAGATCACAGCCTCTTTGCCAACCTCAGGCAATTTATAAAAACTGGTTAATGGCAGTTGTACTTCGTAGCCCACACCTGCCACATCAATGAGTAAATCCGGCGCCTGCTTTTCTAAAATAACACCACGTAATAATCCAATCACAGTCAAAAGCTCCGGTATTCAAAAAATCAGCGCAGTCGGCCACGCACTGTTTTGGTGGCCTGCCCTGCCATATGCAATAAACTTTGGTGAGTATGCCCGTGACACATAGCCACGGCAAGGGCGTCGGCAGCATCGGCTTGCGGATTACCTGGTAATTTTAATAAGGTGCGGATCATATGCTGCACCTGAGTTTTGTCAGCAGCGCCTGTACCCACCACAGCCTGTTTAACCTGACGCGCTGAGTATTCAAACACTTCAAGCCCTGCATTTTTTGCAGCCACTATAGCAGCACCCCGGGCTTGCCCGAGTTTTAAAGCAGAGTCTGGGTTTCGTGCCATAAACACCTGCTCTATCGCAAAGACATCAGGCTGGGTTTGTTGAATTATTTCGCTGACACCATCAAAAATTTGTTTTAACCGATCAGGAATGTCGTTTAGCGTTAAGCGGATACAGCCACTGGCGATGTATTCGAACTTCTGCCCTGTCTGGCGAACAACCCCGTAACCTGTTAAACGGCTGCCGGGGTCAATACCAAGGATAATAGCCATTAAGGCACTAACGCCATCACGTCATCCGCAATGTCAGCATTGTGGTAGACGTTTTGCACATCGTCGAAATCTTCCAGCATGTCGATCAGTTTGAAAAACTTCACCACATGCTCCGCGTCCACCTCAGCTTTCACCGAAGGCACCATGGTAATTTCAGCATCATCCGCCACTAACTTTGCGGTCTCTAAGGCTTCACAAACATCGTTAAAACTATCAGGGCTGGTGATGACCTCAATGCTACCATCCTCATGACTGACCACATCTTCAGCGCCAGCTTCCAGGGCTATATCCAGCACCTGATCTTCAGATAAACCCGGCGCAAAAGAGATAATGCCTTTTTTACTGAATAAATAGCTAACAGAACCTGCAGTGCCCATATTGCCGTATTTAGTAAAAGCGCTGCGTACATCAGCCACAGTGCGTTTATGATTGTCGGTCAGGGTTTCCACCACAATAGCGACACCACAAGGGCCGTACCCTTCATACACCAGCTCTTCATAATTGCTGCCATCCTGCTCACCGGCGCCCCGTTTGATAGCACGGTCTATCGCATCCCGGGTCATATTATTCAAAAGCGCTTTGGCTACTGCAGTGCGTAAACGAGGGTTGGCATCGACATCAGGACTGATACGGGCTGACACTGTCAGCTCGCGAATTAGTTTGGTAAAAATCTTGACCCGCTTGGCATCCTGACGGGCCTTACGGTGCTTCATGTTAGCCCATTTACTATGACCAGCCATGTGCATACTCCATGAAAAAAGAAGCGGCTAAAGCCGCTTCCTGATAGTTAAATATCCTTAAAACACCAGAACAGCATTGCTTCGACAGTTCGAAACAGAGTTCTTACTGCTTTTTCACGACCTGAATACCCAGCTCGGCCAGTTGAGCCGGATTGGCTTCACCTGGTGCATCGGTCAGAGGACAAGCGGCAGTGGCTGTTTTTGGGAAAGCCATTACATCACGAATGGACGTAGCCCCTGTCATCAACATCACCAGACGGTCTAAACCAAAAGCTAAACCTGCATGTGGCGGCGCACCATAACGTAAAGCTTCCAGTAAGAAACCAAACTTCTCAGCAGCTTCTTCATCACTGATGCCCAGCAACTGGAATACTTTAGCCTGCACGTCGGGGGTGTGGATACGCACAGAACCACCACCTAACTCAGTACCGTTGAGTACCATGTCGTAGGCGTTGGATAACAGCGCTCTGTGATCCAGCTTGTCCATTTCGGTTGCCAGGAATTCAGCTGTATCCAAAGGTGACGTAAACGGATGGTGGACAGCAGAAAAGCTGCCATCATCGTTTTCTTCAAACATGGGGAAGTCCACAACCCACAATGGTTTCCAGCCCTGCACTGTTAAGCCTAAATCTTCACCTAACTTCAGACGCAACGCGCCCATAGCTTCACAGACTACTTTGTAGCTGTCGGCGCCGAAGAAAATTAAGTCGCCTGTAGTCGCTTGGGTACGGCTTAAAATTTCGCTGATAATTTCAGCCGTTAAAAACTTGGCTACAGGAGACTGAACACCCTCAGCGCCTGCATTAATATCATTGACTTTTAACCAGGCCAGACCTTTAGCGCCGTAAATGCCAACAAAAGCAGTGTAATTATCGATGTCTTTACGTGACACTTTTTCCGCAGCGCCTGGTACTTTTAACGCAACCACACGGCCTTTGTTATCGTTGGCTGGGCCAGAGAATACTTTAAATTCCACGTCTTTTACTAAGTCAGCGACATCAACAAACTGCATTGGGTTACGCAGGTCTGGTTTGTCTGAGCCGTATAAACGCATGGCTTCGTTGTAAGTCATACGCGGCATTTTGCCTAAATCGACATCCAGCAACTGCAGGAACATCTGGTGCACCATCTGCTCTGTCACTTCCATCACCTGCTCAGAGGTCATAAACGACGTTTCGATATCAATCTGAGTAAATTCCGGCTGGCGGTCAGCACGTAAATCTTCGTCGCGGAAACACTTCACGATTTGGTAATAGCGGTCCAGGCCAGCCATCATCAGCAATTGTTTAAACAACTGAGGTGATTGTGGCAACGCGAAAAATTGACCTTTGTGTGTACGGCTAGGTACTAAATAGTCACGGGCCCCTTCCGGAGTGGCTTTGGTCAGAATTGGAGTTTCAACATCTAAAAAGCCATGGCTGTCCATAAAATTACGCACAAAGCTGGTGACTTTAGCGCGGAATTTTAAACGGTCGCTCATCAGAGGACGGCGTAAATCAATGTAACGGTATTTTAAGCGCTGTTCTTCGCTGTTGTTCTGGTTTGGATCCAAAGGCAAAGGAGCTGATTTATTCAAAATAGTCAGGCTGGAAGCGTAGACTTCCACTTCACCTGTAGCCATCTCGCTGTTAACTTGTGATTCAGGACGGGCCCGCACAGTGCCTGTTAATTGCACACAAAACTCGTTGCGTAAATCTGCAGCCTGAGAGAATAAGTCAGTTAAATCCGGATCAAAAAATACCTGAACCAGGCCTTCGCGGTCGCGCAGGTCAATAAAAATCAAACCACCTAAGTCACGACGGCGGTTTACCCAACCACATAATGACACCTGTTGACCAATGTTTTCTGCCTTTAATGAACCGCAATAATGGCTACGCATGAACTTATCCTTTCAGTCGAACTTTAATCTGCCTGCGAAAATGAGCGCTAATTATATAGAAAAGACGATTAATGTCACTGCTCTTAACGACTAAAACGATATTGGCTCTTGCCTTGCTGCTTGACCTGATACATCAGCTTGTCGGCAGATTTTAATAAAGTGGCTGAATCTGTACCGTCATGTGGGTAAATAGCAATGCCGATACTGGCCCCAACTGTCGCCTGGCAAGCCGACAATGCCAGCGGCTCCTGCAGATATAATAAAATTTTCTCTGCCACTATGGCGGCATCATCCCTATCCACCAGTCCAGTTAATAAAATGACAAACTCATCACCGCCAAAACGGGCAACGGTATCTGTTTTTCGCACACAATGACTCAAAATAGCCGACAATTTAACCAGCATTTCGTCACCCAAATCGTGGCCGTATTGATCATTCACCTGCTTAAAGCCGTCTAAATCAATAAACATCAGCGCCAGCATCTCATTATGCCGGGCATGTTGATGCAAGGCCGTTTGCAGGCGCTCAATCAACAGACTGCGGTTAGGTAACTGAGTTAAGTCATCGTGGCCCGCCATAAACCGCATTTTTTCTTCTATTTTACGGCGTAAATTCACTTCACGGCGCAACGAGAAGTTCCAGATTAAAAAGCCAAAAATGACCACCAGCGACAACCCTGCTATTTGCATCACCAGTGTCACCACCCGGTTTTGATCCAGGCCCTGTTTAATCTCCAGATTCAACCACTTGTCCTGCAGACTTTTTCTGTCTGCATCGTTAATAGTTTTGATACCTTTATTCAGGATCACTAATAATTCGGGAAGGTCTTTATGGACACCAAAATAAGAAGGATAAACCGGTAAATCTGTTGGTAAATAAGCGCGTAAATTGACATAACGTGGATCACGTATTGCGATACCTGAAGCAACCACTGTATCCAGCGCAAAATCAGCTTGTCCTGAGACCACCATTTCCAGGCCGTCATCTAAGCTGTCCACTGCAATAATCTCATGCTGTTTAAAGTCTTTTTTTAACTGTTTTACAAACTGATAATCGCGCATGATAGCAATACGTTGCCCTGGCATCTGTGCCACTTTACCGTCAAATTTCGCATCATGTTTACCAATAAGTATCCATTGTAAAGTCCAGTAATCCAGACTGAAATTGCTGAAACTGCGCCTTTGTGGTAAATCGGAAATATTCGCCACCATCTGTAACTTTCCTGCCTTATAATCTTCCAGCAGCAGGTTCCAATCACTATAAGGCTGTGGCACAAATTGCACTTCTAAACGCTGATTCAGCAACTGCAATACATCTGTCGTAATACCCTGAGCCTCACCTTTTTCGTCCACAAATTCGACCGGACGCCAGTCGCTCATCACTCCAACCCGGATCTGCTGATGCTGATTTAACCAGTGTCGTTCAGCCACAGTTAAAGGCACTTTGTCGCGAAATGACTGGTAATAACCGCCAGCATTTTTATCAAGCCAACGTTTTTCAATTTCAACCATTTCATCCAGACTGATTTGTGCAAAGCCTTGCTGGATATTCTGATACAACTCATTGTCGTCGATACGGGTCAGCGAATACACCGCAGATTCATAACGGATCCCGGGAAATACTTTAAAACTTTCCTGACTACTGCTTTGCGCCAGACGGCTGCGGACTATCACGTCTGAGGCCAAAAAGCCTGTGAGCTGATTTTTTAATACCGCCTCAATCATCTCGTCAACGGTATCAAAAACTTTAAGCTTTGCATCCGGAAACTGCTGCTGGAGTTGTGGGCCAAAAGCAGCTGTATGCAATAGTCCCAAGGTTGCACCTTTCAACTGTACCAAATCGCTCAGGTCTGATTCGCTGTTATAAAACAAAGAAGAATAAATATTGTATAAATGGTAGGTAGGTTTTAAACCGGTAAATTTTTCAGCGTTTTCAACCTGAGCCATTTGCACATCAATACGGCCTTTACGTAAGTAGGCTAAAGAGTCTTCCGATTGATTAGGCACAAAACTCACTGCTATACCGGTTTTTTTAGACCATAACCGCCATAGATCTACAAAAATGCCCTGCACATCTCCAATGTTGCTGACATGCATATAAGGCTGGTTCCCGATAGAAACCCCGACCAATAAGGTATCCGGATCAGTATCTACACTGAGCCACTTTCGTTCCAACTGGTCCCTGAAGCTGATATCGACAGCTGAAGCGGCCAACTTTAAAGCCTGTAACAACTGCGGTTGATCCTGTCTGACCGCAAAAGTCAGTTCTATTTTCCGGATTGGTACTTTTTTATACACGGGATAAAACGACATGAGCTCACGGTAATTGGCATAACGTGGCGGCAAACGATCAAGACCAGTAAAAGCTTTGATTTCCCCTCTTAACGCCGATTCATACATCTGTGATACAGACGCATAGTGTTTTAGCACCAGATCGGATTGCTGCTGAGTCAGGCTG
This sequence comes from Gammaproteobacteria bacterium, assembly GCA_018815765.1. Taxonomy (GTDB): domain Bacteria; phylum Pseudomonadota; class Gammaproteobacteria; order Enterobacterales; family Alteromonadaceae; genus Pararheinheimera. The sequence goes on from JAHIWM010000058.1 coordinate 13,307, forward strand.
TCAATATGAGTTGAACGCTCAACCACCCCCACCAAATGAGGCTTTAAATCAGTTAAATTATGCACTCCGGCTAAATCACGATGTATAAATACATTGCTGAAAATATCCAGATAACTCTGACCTAACAAATACTGTTTTTCCCGATCAGTTGTACGCCCCAGACCACCATGTAAATCAATGGCACCGGAGTCCAACATCGCCAGAGTGTCCGCCCAGTCAGCCGCAACAAATTCCGCTTTAATCCCCTGCTGTCTTGCAATTTCCTGCCAGTAATCCACTACTAAACCAGCAGGCTGATCCTGCTCGTCCACAAACATATAAGGATAGGTATCACTGGAGATGGCTATTTTCAGCGATGCAGGAAGGGGACTGACGGCTACAGAGTCTTGGGCCTGAGCGGTACAGCCTGTAAGTAACACAAACAACAGAAGCAGCTTTTTAATCATGTTCAGGACAGTGATCTTTACCTTGGTTTAAGATGTCGAATACAGCGATAATACGCAACTCATTTATAACGGCATTTTTTCAACGGAAATCGCAGATGCTTTATCTTGGCTGTCCGGTCTGGGCTAACCCCCAGTGGAAAAACCTGATATTTAACAGCAAGCTGGATCCGTCCGAGTTTCTTGCTAACTATAGTAGGTATTTCAACTCTGTAGAGGGCAACACCAGTTTTTATGCTGATCCGTCTTCACAAACCGTTTTACGCTGGAATGAACAAAGTAGCGAAGGTTTTCGTTTTACTTTAAAAGTACCTAAGCGGTTAAGTCATCAATTTAACCAGTTTCAAGCTGAAGAGCTCCGGCTTTGGCAGGATCTGATAACACCTCTTGCTGACAAACTCGCCTTGGTGCATTTACAACTGCCTGCCTTTTTTTCACCGGAGCATTTAAGCTGGCTGAAACAGATGCTTAACACTTTATGCTCATCCTTTTCAGTGGCTGTTGAAGTGCGTCATCCGGTGTTTTTTGACAAAGCAGAGCATGAAATCACCTTGAATCGTTTATTACGCGACTTTGATGCAGAGCGGGTGATCTTTGACAGCAGAGCTTTATTTTCGGTGCCTGCCACTACTGCAGCTTTGCTGGATGCACAGCGCAAGAAACCTTATTTACCAGTGCACGCCGTGGCTTTAACTAAACAGCCAATGTTACGTTTTGTTGGTACGGACGATATGGCGGTGAATCAGCATTATTATCAGCCCTGGCTCGGTAAGGTACGGCAGTGGCTGGATGAAGGTAAAACCCCTTATTGTTTTTTTCATAGTCCGGATAATTTAACTGCCCCTGTATTGGCGCGGCAGTTTGTGATGGATTTGGGTATTGATCACCCGATATTGGCGCCCTGGCCACAGGATCAAACTCAGCTAAGCTTGCTTTGATTTCGTCTTAAAGTTGAAATACGTTAAACTATCCGCCAATTACAGGTATGAAGTTGTTCCACTGATGCAAAAAGATCATATTTACGCCGACCCTCTGGGCCATATTCAGGATTTTTGTTTTGACTCCGCCGTGGTGGATGTCTTTCCAGACATGATCCAACGCTCTGTGCCTGGCTATCAAACTATCATTCAGACCATAGGTAAACTGACCAGCCGTTTTCAGCAGGCCAACAGCAATTATTATGATTTGGGCTGCTCTTTAGGAGCGGCTAGTTTAGCTATGCGCCGTCAGATCACTGAACCAGGTTGCCAGCTGATTGGCGTCGATAACAGCGCCGCTATGGTGGAACGTTGCACCAGCCATTTACAGGCTTTTCGCTCTGATGTACCTGCTACTGTATTACTGGCCGATATCCGTGATATTCCGATGGAAAACGCCGCTGTGGTGGTCAGTAATTTCACGTTGCAGTTTTTGGCGAAAGAAGACAGAGCCCGCCTGATTGAACGTATTTATAAAGCACTCAAGCCTGGTGGTATTTTTGTATTGTCA
>JAHIWM010000059.1 GCA_018815765.1 Gammaproteobacteria bacterium
GGTTTGGTCAACGTGATGTAGGTCAGTATTTAGGTTTTGATGGTATAGCCCCTACCTCAGCTGGTGGTGTGGTTGATTTAAGCCGGCCTTATCAAGGATTAGATGCGTCCTACAGCTGGCAATTCGAACAGCTTCGCCTGAGTTTAGGTGGAGCCCTTGAACAAAGTACCGATGAGCGCCGGGGTTATGTGAATAATCAGGGGACGCAAGGCGATTTGCGCCGTGACGAAGAAGGCGAAGTGCAGTCTGCTGATCTGTACAGTCGCTTTGTCTGGGATTTAGACCGACACTGGCAATTAAGTGGTGGAGTACGGCACTCTGAACTGGATTTTGATGTCACTGATTTTTACATCACAGCCCAAAACCCGGATGACAGTGGTTCTACCTCCTTTGCCAAAACCTCTGCAGCTTTAGCGCTGAATTTTGCTCAATCTGAACATTTATCCTGGTATATCAGTGCAGGTCAGGGTTTTGAGACCCCCACTTTTACTGAAATGGCCTATCAGAGCGACGGCGATGGCTTGAATCTTGGATTAAAAGCCAGTACCAATCAGCAGTGGGAGCTGGGTAATAAATGGCAGTTGAATAACTGGCGCTCCAGTCTGGCGGTGTTTTTGGTTGAAAGCGAAAATGAGCTGGTGGTGGATCAATCCCTTGGCGGGCGCACCAGCTACCGCAATGCCAGCGAAACAAAACGAACAGGTGTTGAAGTATCTGCTTTATGGTTTGCTTCTGCGTCATGGCAACATCAGTGGACGTTGACGCAACTCAACGCTCGTTTTAATCAGGGCGATCTCGATGGTAAGTTACTGCCAGGTGTTGCCAAACAGCAAGCGCAGTGGCAGATCAGCTGGATGCCGCTGCAAAGCTCAGAATGGATGATCCAATTGGACACCTTGTATCGCAGCAAAGTAGCAACCAGCGATCAAAACCTGTTATTTGCTCCCCCCTCGACTGTGTATCACCTGAAACTGGTTGCTGAATCGACGCTGGCAGATATGCAGCTGCGATACTGGCTGGGGGTGGATAACCTGACGGACAAAAACTATGTTGGAGCTGTGGTAGTCAATCAGGCTAACGGCCGTGCTTTTGAACCTGCGCTGCCACGCTCAGTTTCACTCGGCCTGAGCCTGAGTTTTTAATCTGCAGCTTTAATTGCCCAACATCGTCTACAAAAGAGCTTACCCGCAACCGGATAAGCTCTGTCCTGCTAAAAAGTATATTCTGTTGAACTTCATCAGTTTTTTTTTGCCAAAGCCACTGAAATCAATCAGTGGCTTAACAACATTTAACTGAACCACTGTACACTCTGTTTTACCCTTGCTTTGCGAAAGGTAACATTGCACTCTGAAGATCATCTATCTCTTTGCTACTGTTGCAGATTTATCAAAAAAAGCTGGGGTAAGCGGGCCAAGTGAATTAAAATTGCCTGTGTTTAAAGCCGGTATGACTGAGTTCAAAAAATAAATGAAGCAAATTGCAGTAAAAACACAACTCATTAAACTGAGCCTATTCAGTATTTGTCTGGCTCTGACCTCTGCCTCAGTTCAGGCGAATAATGCTTTACCTGATATTGGGGGCAATGCCTTTTCCACCATCACGCCAGATAAAGAAAAGCAGCTAGGTGACGTGATGATGCGTCAAACCAAAGGCCAATTGCCTATGGTCTATGACCCTTTGCTGGATGAATACCTGAATTCTATGGGTAACCAGATGGTCGCCAAAGCGCAGGACGTTAAATTCCCTTTCCGCTTTTACTGGGTCAATGATAAAAATATCAACGCTTTTGCAACTCTGGGCGGCAACATCGTCTCCCACACCGGCACTTTGGCTGTTTCAGACAGCGAAAGTGAATTTGCCTCTGTTATAGCGCACGAAATTTCTCACGTGACACAGCGTCACATCGCCCGTTCTGTTGAAGCCCGTTCTGAAAATGGCCCATTAACTCTGGCTGGTATTCTGGGTTCTATTTTGCTGGCGACAGTGAACCCTGAAGCTGGTATGGCAGGTATCATGGCATCTCAGGGATTGGCGCAACAAAGTGCGATTAACTTTACCCGCAGTAACGAACAGGAAGCTGACCGTATTGGTATTCAGCTGATGGCGGATGCGGGCTACAACCCTTATGCAGTGCCTGAGTTTTTTAACAAACTGGCGGAAAAAAGCCGTTTTGCCAATACTCAACTGGCCTTTTTGTACACTCACCCTTTGTCACAATCACGGGTTGCTGACTCACGTTTAAGAGCTGAACAATTCCCTAAACGTTTTGTCGCAGACAGTCAGGATTACGCATTGGTGAAAGCCCGCGTAATGGCGCGTTATCACTATCAGACTAAAGATGCTCAAAGTTATTTTTTACGTAAATTGGCCGAACCAGGCGGCAATACCAAAGCCAATCAATATGGTTTGGCTTTAGCTTACTTTGATGACAAGCAAGTGGATAAAGCAGAGCAGATCATCACAAAATTACGTCAGCAAGAACCTGATAATTTGTATTACATAGATGCCTATACCGACATTTTGCTGGCGCAAGGTAAGGCTGAGCAGGCTATGACCATGCTGGAACAGCAGTACTTACTAAAACCTAATAACCAGGTGATCACGCTGAACTATGCCAATGCCGCAATTCAAGGCAAAGCGCACCGACTGGCCATTCATTTGCTCAGAAATTTACTTTATTTCAAAAATGATATTTTTCCAGCTTATGAAATGCTGGCTGACACTTACAAAGCCATGGAAGATTATGCTCATTATTATGAAGCCAGAGCAGATTTATATTATCAGATGGCCATATATCCCAAAGCCATTGATGATTTAAACGAGGCTTTAAATCATCTGGGGAAAAATAACACCTTAGAAAACAGACGGATTGAGGCTAAGAAAAAACAATGGCAAACCGAATTAAACCGTCTGAAACGTCTATAAAATCAAAGGTTTGAAATTTATGATTACGTTGTACCACAACAACCGCTGCTCCAAAAGTCGTGAAGCTTTGGCTTTGCTGGAACAAAGTGGCAAGGCATTTTCAGTGCGGTATTATCTGGAGCAACCTTTGTCTGCAGCTGAATTAACGGCGTTACTCAAAGCGCTGCAGTTACCTGCCCGTGATTTATTGCGCAGCAAAGAAGATGAATACAAAGCGCTGGATTTAGCGAATCCGGTCTTGTCTGAACAACAATTGATTGAAGCTATGGTGCTGCATCCGAAATTGATGGAAAGACCTGTTTTACAGGTAGATCAGAAAGCTGTGATAGCCCGTCCTGCCGACAAAATGCTGGCACTGCTGGCATGAGTGTTCAGTTATTGATTCTGTATTATTCCCGTCACGGCTCTGTCGCCGCTTTAGCTGAAAAGATTGCTATTGGTGCTCAGCAAGCCGGAGCTGATGTGATGTTACGCACAGTACCAGCTTTGGATGGCTCTGATGTCGGTATTCATCCGCACGTGACAGAACAAGAGATGCTCGACGCCGATGGCTTTGCCTTTGGCAGCCCGGTACGGTTTGGCAATATGGCTGCACCACTGAAAGCCTTTTGGGATAACACCAGTAGTCTTTGGCTTAAAGGCACTTTAATGGATAAACCCGCTGGGGTTTTTACCTCATCCGGCAGTATGCATGGCGGTAATGAAGCCAATTTACTCAGCATGATGTTACCTTTATTGCATCACGGCATGCTGGTGATTGGCTTGCCCTATCTGGAACCCGAACTGCATCATACCCAAACTGGCGGCACACCTTATGGCCCAAGCCATGTTAGTGGCTTATCAGGTGCAAGCAATTTGAGTAAAGATGAACATCAGTTGGCTATTCAATTTGGTAAACGCCTTGCTTTAGCCGCTATCGCCTTAAAAACTTCCGGATTTAGTACCTTATGAACGATATCTCTGTACCTATGGCCCCTTCTACCCGCCTTTATCTATGGCTTGGCCGCATAGGTTTTAGTGGCCTTTTTATGCTGATCCCAGTCTGGGTTTTATGGTTAGCACCACCAGAACTGGGCAGCGCTAAGGTTCTGCTTGCCTTGCTGTGGACGCCTTTGTGGTTCCCGCTCTGGGGCATGATCACTGGTAAAGCTTACACCTTTGCCTGGGCCAACTTTATTGTGATGCTGTATATGATCCACAGCCTGACCCATTTGTGGGTAAGCTCTGGCACAGAGTTTTTGCTGGCCCTGCTCGAACTGCTGTTTTCCGCCCTGATGTTTGTTGGCTGTACTTATTACGCACGCAACAGAGGCAAGGAGTTGGGTTTAAAAATACCTAAACTGAAAGATGATCCAATAAGAACAGCCAAAGACTAATCTAAAGCCCCGCTGGCTGCGTACATAACCGCAGAGTAGTTAACGACATGCGGTTATGAATCCAACAATAGCTTTATTCCCACTGAACACCCTGCTGCTGCCTCAAGGCAGAATGCGTTTGCGTTTATTTGAACCCCGTTATTTAAGGCTGATGAAAGAAGCCAGCAGCGGTGTACGCCCTTTTGCGATGGCAAGCCTCAACCCGCTGGTGAGTCAGCAGCACGCAGACCGGATTTGCCCTGAAGTGACACTAGTTTCCATTGTAGATTTTGAGCAATTGCCTGACGGTTTGTTGGGTATTACAGTCGAAGGATTAGGACGTCATCAAATCACGAAAAGATGGCAGGAACAGGATCAGCTGCATGTGGCAGAGCTTGAGCCGATCCGCTTCTGGACTGCTAAAAATACCACTACAGAACAACAGCAACTGTGGCACAAATTACAGCTGGTGTTTAAGCAATACCCTGAACTGGCCAGTCTTTACCCTGAACCTGAACATCAGAATTTATGCTGGTTGGTGTCACGCTGGATGGAACTGCTACCACTGACGCCACACTTGAAACGCCAGTGGTTAAAGCAGGATTTAGACGACACAGCCAGAGATTTAGAGCTCTGGCTGGAAGACAGTCTGGAAGAAATCAGTTAGTTTTTCGGTTAGTTGATGCCCAAATACTTATGCACTTGCACACTTAAACGCCAGTTGTGTTGTTTACAAAATTCAATAGCCAGCTGTGTCGCTTTAGCTTTTTGACTGATCGGCTGCAGGTACACCAGTTTGTCAGTTAAATCCAGGCCTTGCAGCAGCTCCAACAGCTCGTCGATATGCTTCTCCATGGCTACAGGGTGCTTAATTTCGTTGGCGCGCTCCAGCGCAGTTCTTAGCACTTCGTAGCCACCTTTCATATTCACTTTAGGTGATACGGTCACCCAGGTGCTGTCAGGTGCCAGAATTTCAAAAGTACCGCTGGTTTCAATCTGTGTGGAAAAACCACGCTGATGCAACAGCTCACACAAAGGTCGCAAGTCATACATACAAGGTTCGCCGCCAGTGATCACCACATGCTTAGCGCGGTAGCCTTTGTCGATAAACAGCTGCACTACTTCGGCTGAAGATAAACTGCACCAGTGATCAGAATCGGCTTTTTTCTCTAAAATGTCTGCTGGGCTTAATTGCAGCTCTGGATCTATTTCCCAGGTCTGTTTGGTATCACACCAGGAGCAGCCTACAGGACATCCTTGTAAACGCAGAAAAATAGCAGGAGTGCCGGTGTAACTGCCTTCTCCCTGAATGGTCTCGAAAATCTCGTTTACTTTATACACTTTATGGGGTTTTCCTTTAGCTACAGGCTCAGATACAGTACAATGCGCGCCCGAAATTTTGCCTATTATAGCGAGAGAGCCTGACAGATGCCGCAAAAAGTTGTTGTGATCTATTCCGGCGGTATGGATTCATTTACCGTGTTGCATAAAGCCATTGCCGATGGTCATGAAGTTTATGCCCTGTCTTTTAACTATGGTCAGCGCCATGTCAAAGAATTGATCTGTGCGAAGAGCGTCTGTGAAGAATTAGGCGTGCCGCATAAAGTGGTAGATATTTCTGCGATAAATCAGTTACTGGCAGGTTCCAGCCTGATGGCGCCGGACAGTACCCATGAAGATATTCAAATCCCAGAAGGCCATTACGCTGCTGATACCATGAAATCTACTGTGGTGCCAAACCGCAATATGATTTTATTGTCCTTAGCCGTAGGGTATGCCGTATCGCTCAATGCACGCGCTGTGTATTACGGTGCTCACTCTGGTGATCATTTTATCTATCCGGATTGCCGTCCTGATTTTGTGCATAAAATGAATGAAGTTTGCCAGGTGGCTAACTACGAGCCAGTCGATATTGTCAGCCCTTATTTGAGCCAAACCAAAATTGAGATTTTGCGTGATGGTTTAGCCATGGGGCTGGATTACAGCAAAACCTGGACCTGCTACAACGGCCGTGAAAAAGCCTGTGGTAAATGTGGCTCTTGTCAGGAACGACTGGAAGCTTTTGAGCTAAACCAAGCCACAGATCCGTTGGCTTACGAGGGCTGATGCAGGCTTATTTGCTCTAACAACTGTCGCAGCGGGTTAGTCTCTTGCTGCCCCTGCCGACAGGCTGCATACATAGTTCTGAATAAACCTTGTTCTCCTATAGGGATAACCGCCAGCAGACCCTGAGCCCGATAAGGTTCCATCAGCCAGCGTGGTAATAAAGCGACGCCCTGCCCCGCAGCAATCAACTGCAAAATCTGACTGCTTTGTGCCACAGCTCTGAATTTGGCTTCCAATCCTTGTGGTGCAAGCACATAACGATATAAATCCTGCCGATCCAAAGGCAGTGGATAACCCAATAAAACCTCCTGCTTCAGTTGCTGCGCCTGGATAAATGACTGCTGCGCCAGCGGATGATCGGAGCTGACTCCCAGACACAACTCCATCTCAAATAATGCCTCGAAAAAACAGCCTGCCAGCTCACGCTTGTCTGTCGTCAGCACCAAATCCAATTCATCGCTTAATAAAGCATCCAAAGCGTTGTGTTCAATTTCAGCAGAAAATTCAACCGGACAGTCGGGTTGCTGTAGTCCAAAAGCTTTGACGGCTGGCATTAACCAGTGAAAACAGGCATGGCATTCCACCGCCAATCGAATTCGGCTTAAGGTTTTGCCTTTGAGCTGTGCTTCGGCCTGCGCCACCAAAGGCAAGACCTGTGCTGCTAATTCCAATAACAGCTGACCTTGAGCGCTAAATGAAACCGGTTGGCTTTTGCGCAGATACAGTGCAGCGCCCAGATAAGACTCTGCTTCTTTCAGTTGATGCGATAAA
>JAHIWM010000060.1 GCA_018815765.1 Gammaproteobacteria bacterium
GCAACTGGCTGAATTTTGTATCAATAACGCGCAAAAACGTTTGCGCGCTGCAAAAAAATTATTCGTAAAAAAGTTACAGCTGGTCCTGCTTTGCCGGGCAAGTTATCTGATTGCTCATCCCAGGATCTGAACCGCACTGAGCTGTTTTTTGTCGAAGGGGATTCAGCAGGTGGCTCTGCTAAGCAGGCGCGGGATCGTGAGTTTCAGGCGGTGATGCCACTGCGCGGTAAAATTTTGAATACCTGGGAAGTTGAATCAGAACAAATTTTGGGCTCACAGGAAGTGCATGATATTTCTGTGGCTATTGGTATGGATCCAAACTCAGCTGATTTAAGCCAGCTGCGTTATGGCAAAATTTGTATTCTGGCCGATGCCGACTCTGATGGTTTGCACATCGCAACCTTATTGTGTGCTTTGTTTATGCGCCATTTCCGCCCGCTGGTAGAAGCCGGTCATATCTATGTGGCTATGCCGCCTTTGTACCGTATCGACTGCGGTAAAGAAGTGTTTTATGCGCTGGATGAAGACGAGAAAAAAGGCATTCTGGACCGCTTAGAGGCGGAGAAAAAGCGTAGCAAAATCAACGTGCAACGTTTTAAAGGTTTGGGTGAAATGAACCCATTGCAGCTGCGCGAAACCACCATAGATCCAAACACCAGACGACTGGTGCAACTGACCATAGATGATCTGGTGCAGACGATGGAAATGATGGATATGTTGCTGGCGAAGAAGCGGGCAACGGATAGAAAAGACTGGCTGGAGATGAAAGGCGACCGCGCTATAGTAGCGGTGTAGCTGTTAGCCTGTTTCAAGCAAAGGATTACTGATGAAACAACAATATCTGGGTTTATGGGGAGCTTTGTGCTGTCTCTGCATCTGCCTGGCAGCGCCGTTGCAAGCAGAAGAGCAGGAGTTGCCAGATTGGCTGGTACAGGTTAAACAACAAAAAGCTCAACAACCTGAGCAAATGTTGCTGGTATTAGAGCAACAACAGGCCGCTTATGGCGACTGGTCGATTGAACTGCAGGTGCAGTACTTATTACAACAGGCCGATGTGTACGAAAGTTTAGGTAAACATCAACAACAGCAGGAAGTGGCTGAACGTGGCCTGGCTTTGCTGGGTGAACGCCGGGATTTAACCACCATCGATTTTTGGAATAATCTGGGCTTTGCGCTTGAGATGCAAAGCCAGTACCAGCAGGCGTTGTATTATTATCAGCAAGCATCCGCTTTGGCTGCCGAATTAAAAGCTGAAAAACTGCATATCGAAGCTGACATTAACATCTCAGCGATTTACAGCATTCAGGATAAATTTCAGGAAGCGCTGGTTTTGCTGAAAAGCAGTTATGACAGAGCCTTGCTACTAAAAGACCCGGAAATTCTGGCTTATGTAAATGCTGAATTAGGGTTGCTGTATGTGGGTCTTGGTTTTGATAAAGAAGCTATCCAGTTTATGGAAAAAGCCATCCAGGGGTATGACGCGTTAGGCTGGCAAAAAGATAAAATGGATGTGTTGTTTAATTTAGCCAGAAGTTACAGCTACTTAGAACAATACGACAAAGCTATGCAAAGTTATGATCAGTTGCTGCAATTAGCTGTAGCGCAACAGGATCAGGCCAATTTATATTTTGCTTATCTGGGATTGGCTTCTACCAGTAAAGACGGTGAAAAGCTGGATGCGGCTTTGGCTTATATCGAAAAAGCCGAACAGTATTTACCAGATTTGCAGTCGACCTATCAAAACTCGATGCATCACTATGAAAAAGCGTTGATTTACCGTGAGTTAGGTCAGATTTCTTTGGCCAGTCAGGAATTGGCTCAAGCTGAGCAGAGCTTGAGTAAAGAAGAAAACCCAGGTAATCAGTCCAGCTTGTTGTGGATCCTGAATTTAAAAGCCAGGCTGGAGGCTGATTCTGGTCGCTATCAAAAAGCATATGAGCATTTAGATCAGTTCTTTAAGGGCTATCACAAATTACGCAATAAAGAACATGAGCTGTCAGTGGAAAAACTGCGCTTAGGTTTTGATGCACAGCGCCAGCAAGCACAAAATGAACTGCTGGCCAAAGACAATGAATTACAGGCCCTGCGCTTGCAGGAAGCTGAACGCAAAAGACAAAACCAGTGGTTATGGATAGGGCTGTTTGGCTGCACCAGTTTAGTTTTACTGGTGTTACTGCTGTGGCAACTGGCGCGTCGCCAGGCTCAGTTGCAAGCCCAAACGCTTGAAAAACAACAATCAAATCAGGCTGGTTAACGGAAGCTAAAAATGACAGATATTATGATATCCAATGAAGGGACGGAGCAGCTGCCGCTGCGGCGTTTTACCGAAGAAGCCTACCTGAATTATTCGATGTACGTCATTATGGACCGGGCTCTGCCATTTATTGGCGACGGTTTAAAACCAGTACAACGCCGCATTATTTATGCGATGTCAGAGCTGGGTTTATCGCATCTGGCGAAGTACAAAAAATCTGCCCGTACTGTGGGTGACGTGTTAGGTAAGTTCCACCCTCATGGTGACAGCGCCTGTTACGAAGCTATGGTACTGATGGCTCAGCCGTTTTCTTACCGTTACCCGCTAGTCGATGGTCAGGGGAA
>JAHIWM010000061.1 GCA_018815765.1 Gammaproteobacteria bacterium
CGGAAAGCATCAATTTTGCTCATCAGCTCTGCATCAGAGGTCGCCAGAATTTGTGCTGCCAATAAGCCAGCATTGGCTGCACCTGCATCACCAATAGCCAGAGTTCCCACAGCAACACCTTTTGGCATTTGCACTATGGATAATAAGGAATCCAGACCTTTTAAGGCTTTAGACTGCACTGGCACGCCTAATACCGGCAGGCTGGTAAAAGCCGCGGCCATACCAGGCAAATGCGCTGCACCACCTGCACCGGCAATAATCACTTTTAAACCACGACCAGCGGCATTAGTAGCGTAGTCGGCCAGCAGTTGCGGAGTTCTGTGAGCTGAAACAACAGTGGTTTCATAGGCAATTTGAAAACGATCTAACATATCGGCCGCGTTTTTCATTGTGGGCCAATCAGATTTAGACCCCATGATAATACCTACTTTCATCGTTGTTTCCTTAAAGCTGCAAAGAACTGGCATAATAAGGCCGCTATTATAGCCATCTGGCGGCTGCCAGGAAAACTTTTGATCAAAAACCTCAGATACAGGACTCAGAAAAGTGACAGATCTCACATCTGCCGTGACCGCCCTGCGACAAGGTCAGGTGATTGCCTACCCAACCGAAGCTGTGTTTGGTGTCGGCTGCGACCCGGATAATAGTTTGGCCATCGAAAGCTTGTTGCAGGTCAAACAAAGGCCAAAATCCAAGGGCTTAATCTTAATAGCAGCAGACTTTTCCCAATTGATTCCTTATATTGCAGCCGACAAGCTCAGCACTGAACAAACTCAGTTGATGCTGGATTCATGGCGCAACAGTGCTGGTGTAACAGATAAAGCTGCTGTGACCTGGGTGGTACCTGCTTCAACGCGTTGCAGTGATTGGCTGACAGGGCAGTTTGATAGCATTGCGATTCGGGTTTGTGATCACCCTGTAGTACAGCAGTTATGTCTGACTTTTGGTAAACCTATCACGTCCACCAGCGCGAATTTATCTGGCCTGGAACCTTGTCGCAGCACAGCCGAAGTTCAGCAGCAACTGGCGGATAAAGTTGCTGTAATAGTAGATGCTGCAACAGGTGGGCGCGCTGTGCCGTCAGAAATACGTGATATCACTACGGGCCATATTTATCGGGCGGGTTAATCGCCGCCTGTGGATCAAGAGATAAGCAAATGCAAAACGTCGATAAACATCAGGTAAAAGCTTTTTTAATGGCACTGCAGGACAGCATTTGCGCTGAACTTGCCGCTGCTGATGGCGTTTCAATTTTTGTCGAAGAAAGCTGGGACAGAGCCGAAGGCGGTGGTGGTCGCAGCCGTGTACTGACTCATGGTGCTGTGTTTGAGCAGGCTGGTGTGAATTTCTCTCATGTGTTTGGCGATAAGATGCCTGGTTCAGCCACGGCGCACCGGCCTGAACTGGCTGGGCGTAAGTTTGAAGCTATGGGCGTATCTTTGGTGATCCACCCGCTGAATCCACATATCCCCACCAGTCACGCCAATGTGCGGTTTTTTATCGCCGAAAAAGAAGGTGAAGCACCGGTCTGGTGGTTTGGTGGTGGTTTTGATTTAACTCCTTTTTATCCGGTTGAAGCTGATGTAGTGCATTGGCATCAGGTGGCCAAAGACTGTTGTGATGGTTTTGATGCCGCTTATTACCCTAAATACAAAAAATGGTGTGATGAATACTTCTACTTAAAACACCGCAACGAAACCCGTGGTGTAGGTGGTTTGTTTTTTGATGATTTAAACGAGCCGGGTTTTGAGCAAAGTTTTGCCTTTATGTCTGCAGTAGGTGAAGCCTTTACTAAGGCTTATCTGCCAATAGTCGAACGTAATAAAAACAAGGCGTATTCGGAAGCAGAGCGCCAGTTCCAGCTGTATCGCCGTGGTCGTTATGTTGAGTTTAATCTGGTATTTGACCGTGGTACTTTATTTGGTTTGCAAAGTGGTGGCCGCACCGAATCTATTTTGATGTCGATGCCACCTTTAGTGCGCTGGCAATATGGCTATCAGCCGGAAGCCGGCAGTGCAGAAGCCAAATTATACGAGCGTTATCTGCAACCTCAGGATTGGCTGGCTCTTGATCAGTAACATCAGGTGCCAATCTTTTATCTATTAATCATATGGCTGGCCAGTTGCGCCAGCGAATGACTTAAGCCCTGGCGCAACAACTTGTCTTCTACCACTTCAGCCAAAGCTTTATCCATACAAAACATCCACTGATCGCGCATCTGCTGATCAACAGCAAAAGGCATATGGCGCATCCGCAAACGTGGATGACCGTATTTTTCTTCAAACAAAGAAGGGCCACCCAACCAGCCGGATAAAAACTCAAAAAACTTTTGCCTTATGCTGTCCAGTGGCAGAGGATGGATCGCATACAATTCGGCGGCTTCTGGTGCTGTCGACATAATGTCGTAGAATCTGTTGGCCAGACGCCGTGTTGCTGCTTCGCCGCCAATCAGCTCGTAAGGCGTGGTCGCCGGAGTTGGATGTGGCTTGCTATTTGGCTGGCTTTTATTAAAAATCGCGTCAAACAACTTTTTCATGGTGAACCTGTGGACCGTTACGCTGTATTTGGAAATCCTATTGGGCACTCAAAATCGCCGCTGATCCATAGCTGGTTTGCCAAGCAAACCGCACAAGCTTTGAGTTACGAGGCCATTTTAGCACCGGTCGACGCCTTTGCCGACAGCTGGTTTAGCTTTGTTGCTGCTGGTGGCCGGGGTGGCAATGTCACTGTGCCTTTTAAAGAGCAGGCCTATCAGTTGGCTGAACAACTCAGTGAACGTGCTTTGCAGGCGGGTGCGGTCAACACTCTCTATATAGATAAAGCTGGTGTGCTCTGTGGTGATAACACCGATGGTTTAGGTTTAGTGGCAGATTTAACCCGACTGGGAGCGCTGCTTCAGGATGCTGCCATTTTAGTATTAGGTGCTGGTGGAGCTTGTCGTGGTGTCGTAGGGCCTTTATTGGCTGCTGGTGTAAAGCATATTCATATAGCCAACAGAACTGCAGCTAAAGCTGAAGTCATTGCAGGGCTGTTTGATAACAGAGTGGCAGCATCAGGTTATGATCAAGTTCCAGCTGAAAAATGGAGCCTGGTCATCAACGCGACTTCAAGTGGGCTAGAGCAACAACGACCGCCGTTAGCAGAACAGCATCTTAAGCACTGCACCTTGGCCTACGATATGTTGTATGGCAAAGAGCCGACCGCTTTTCTGATCTGGTGTCAGCAACAAGGTGTGCCGCTTTGTGCTGATGGTTTGGGTATGTTAGTCAGTCAGGCCGCCGAAAGTTTTGCGATATGGCGTGGCGTAAAACCTGATGTCATTCCAGTACTACAGCAACTGACGGCTATGGTGAAAGCATGAACCAGCAACTGATTTTTAATCATGACTTCAATTTTGATGAAAACACCGATTCAGTCAGCTGTAGTTGTTTAGCTGCAGGTATGCGGTTACGTATCTATATAAAGAAGCCAAAAGGCTGGGATAACCAAAGCTGGCTCGAGCAAATAAAAGAAGACTGCTTTTATTGGGAAGAACAAATAGAAGAAGCGGCCAAAGCAGACCGCTTTAATACAGATGGTGTGTTGTACCTAGATGGCTCAGCTTAACGGCTCGGCCAGATACTCATCTTTTAATACCATATAGTTAATAGCAGACTGCGTCAGAAAACTACGCTCTGCTTCATTCAACGGCCTGGCTTGTTTCACCGGGCTGCCTACATAGAGATAACCAGACTCTAATCTTTTGCCTGGTGGTACCAAACTACCGGCTCCGATAATGACATCGTCTTCTACTATAACGTCGTCCATCACTATAGCGCCCATACCGACCAGAATTCGATTGCCCAATTGGCAACCGTGTAACATCACTTTATGCCCTACTGTGACATCGTCTCCTATAAGAAGAGGAGAACCGTCAGGGTTCTTTGTTGTTGGGCGTGATACATGAAGTACAGAACCATCCTGCACATTAGTACGTTCACCAATACGGATAATGTTCACATCACCCCGTGCTGCGACTAAAGGCCAGATACTACTATGAAGGCCAATTTGAATATCGCCGACCAAAACAGACGATGGATGCACATAAACCCCATCAGCAAGCTGTGGAGTTTTACCTTTATATGAAGTTAATGACATAAGAATTTCCTCTGCTGCTGCAGGATTATGCGACAAATGTTGAAAAAAAGCACGGTTCGATTGAATTTCAGGCTGTCGCACTCAAAAGTATAAGTTTTCTTAAAAAGAGTATTGCACGCTGCCAAAAACTCCCTATAATGCGCGCCATGCCAACGGGGTGATGCGAAAGCAGCTCTGGGGTGGTTTTGAAATGAAGTGAAAAATGATGGAAAACATCGCTTGACACGAGATTGAAAATCACTAAAATGGCCGCCTCGCAACGCGGTGGAGTCGAAAGGCTCAAAAGTGAAGCGAAGCAAGTTGAGTTGGTGAGTTTGATAAATAATTTCAAATCGCTGGCTTGACACAAATTCTGGGAAGTGTAAGATACGCCTCCCGCTGAACAAGGTAATAGCCGGTTCAGCACTGCTCTTTAACAATAAGCAATCAATCATCTGTGTGGGCACTCACGGAATAGATTCTGCAGCGAGCAATCGCACAAAGAATATATATCAGTGAAGTGACTTACATAGAAATATGTTTTAA
>JAHIWM010000062.1 GCA_018815765.1 Gammaproteobacteria bacterium
CAGCACCACTGGCATCAATTGAAAAACTTAACTTCACCCAGCCTTCAATACCATCTTTTGCGGCTTGTGTCGGGTATTTAGGATCAATACGAACCACAGCAGTGGCTGTTTTATCCAGCAGCATAAAGTCCGCTGCAGCTTCTAAACCCGGTACAGGTAACACTGGGTCCACAGACACCTCAACTAAAGGCCCGCCGTCACCTGTAGGATCAGGTGTTAAGGATTCTGGCCTTGGCATAGGTTTTTCTGGCTCAGGCAAAGTACGCACTATGTTGTTTGGCTGACTGTCTTTTCGTGGTTCAGGCAGTTCATTGTCGATTGAGATAAACACAGGCCGGATTGACACAGCATCAGTTCCAATCAACTGCTGCATCAAGGCAAACAATAAAAAGGTAATCACAAATGCCGGCAAAGCAGCCGCCATTAGTTTCTGTGTATCTGCACTGGTTTCTGTTCTGTTCATCTGGCATTCTCCACTGGTTTTTTAATTAGACGAAACAGCAGGGAAAAAGGGGTTAACCAGTGATCAAAAAATTATCAGTTCTTGCCGGAATCACACTGCTTGGCGTTTCAGCCTGGACTTTGCCCGCAGCTCCGGTTGAGATTTATTTGCTGCGGCATGCTGAAAAACTAAAATCTGCGGACAAAGACCCGGTGTTAAGTCCTTGTGGTCTGGCGCAAGCAAAGGCGATGGCACACTTGATCCCCGCCCCGCTGTCGACTATTTATCACAGCGGCTATCAGCGCACTCAACAAACAGCTCAACACCTTGCATTGGCTCAATCAGAGGCCAAACTTAAGTCTTATAACGCCAGTGATTTACCTGCTCTGGCGGCAGAAATCCTGCAACAGGAAAGCATAGTGCTGGTGGTAGGACACAGCAATACCACACCTGAACTCATTCATCGGCTCAGTCAGTTGCCAGCACCGCAGATCAGCGAACAAGACTATGGTGTTGTGTATCAGTTAAAGCAGTCGGAGCAAGGCTACCGCTTGTTTAGTTATGCTATCCAACAGCCAGATATTTGCACCTCATCCACCAACTAGATCAATCTCTTGGATCAAGCACTTAGCCAAGTGGCGTCACAGCAAAAATAATCCCCTATGCTAGACTGACAGCAACGAAGTTTTTCCTTCTTTGACAAGCTACAGTCTGCTGCAGGGGCTTTATGGCGTTTTATCAGAAATTGTTAGAACTGTTTCAGTCTATCCATAACTCTGAACGTTTTCTGGATGTATTTCCCGAACTGGAAGCACAAATACTGCAGCTTTTTTCGGCCGAGCGTATTACTATTTATCAGCGTAGTTACCATAGCCAGGATATTTATTCGCGCTTCAAAACCGGCTCAGAACTGACGGAAATCCGCGTACCTATAGGTCCGCAGTCCATAGCGGGTTATGTCGCTTTAAGTAAAAAGTCAGTGTTGATTAATGACGCTTACGATGAACAGGAATTGCATCGGATCCATCCTAAACTGAATTTTGCCCGTCAGTTTGATCAGAAATCAGGCTTTCGTACCCGCTCTGTGCTGGCCGTGCCTATCACTGAACAAAATGTATTGTTAGGGGTGATCCAGCTGATCAATGCGAAAACATCAGCAGCTTTTAGTCAGGACGACTGTGACAAAGCCACTCAGCTCGCACAGTTACTTGGCCAGAAATTCCGTTATGAATTAGGCGCTACCCGTGGGCCTTTTGACTATTTACAGCACCGCAATTTAATTTCAGCCAGCCAGCTACAGCAGTTAAATCTGCCACCACAGGATTTTGCCGTTCAGGTGAATAAAATCATCACCGACTATAAAATCAGTAAAGAACAACTGGGGTTGTCACTGGAAGCTTTTTATCAGGTCAGTTTTATTGGTTTTGAACCAGACAAGTATCAGTTGCATGCGCTGAACAGTAAACTCAACCGCTCTTACCTGCTGAAAAACCATCTGGTGATCCTCGAAGATCAATCCGGTAAAGTGGTGATAGTACTGACCAATCCAAACCACGCCGATACCCTGATGGAAGTGGAACGGGCAACAGGCTTATTAAGCTACGATATTTATGTCGCTTTACCAGAGGATATAGAGCATTACATTAAAGGCCAGCAAGACAATAACTTAACTGAACTGGGCGATTTACTCAATGAGGCCGATGACGATCTGACGCTGGAAAACTTTCAGCAGGAAGAAGAAGGTATCTCTGAAGAAACTCCTGTGGTGGTGAAGCTGGTGAACCGGGTTTTAATGGATGCGCAGCGACTGAATGCTTCGGATATTCATATTGAATCCGGCAAGGGTAAAAGCTCCTGCCGCGTGCGTTTGCGAATTGATGGCGAATGCCGTGAACTGATCCAAATTCCCCCCGCTTTTATGCCCCCCGTCGTATCCCGCATCAAAATTATGGCAAGGCTGGATATAGCCGAAAAGCGTCTGCCACAGGATGGTAAATTCAGCGTCAAACTGGCGAATAAAATCATAGAAGTACGGGTTGCCACTTTGCCCACAGTGTTTGGTGAAGGTGTAGTGATGCGGATTTTAGCCAGTGGCGAAGCTCTGCCTTTTGACAAGCTGCAACTGAGTCCCCGCAATCACCAGATGATGTCGCAGATGATCAAACACCCGCATGGCGTGTTGCTGGTCGTTGGCCCTACAGGTTCAGGGAAAACCACCACTTTGCATGCCATTTTAGGGCAGCTGAATACCACGGACAAAAAAATATGGACGGCTGAAGATCCAGTTGAGATTACCCAGCCAGGCTTACAGCAAGTGCAAATGAACAACAAATCCGGCTTAACCTTTGCGGTGGCTCTGCGGGCTTTTTTGCGGGCCGATCCGGATATTATTTTAATAGGTGAAATGCGTGATAAAGAAACAGCGCATGCTGGTATCGAAGCTTCGTTAACAGGCCACCTGGTGTTATCCACACTGCACACCAATTCAGCGCCTGAAACCATTACCCGTCTGATTGATATTGGTATAGACCCTATAAACTTTGCCGACGCCTGTATCGGTATTCTGGCGCAGCGGCTGGTCCGCACTTTATGTACTAAATGCAAAGAGGCCTATCAATCAGACCAGATAGAACAAGACTACATAAAGCGGCATTATGGCCTGGCTTTTGCGCCTGAACTTGAGTTAAAAACTCCGCTGACGTTATACAAAGCCAAAGGTTGCCCTGCCTGTGAACAAACAGGCTACAAAGGCCGGGTCGGTGTGCATGAGTTGTTACCAGTCACAGGCAAGGTACGGCAACTGATTTATCACAAAGCCAGCATAGAACAAATTCAGCAACAGGCCATTGCCGATGGTATGCGTACTTTAGTGCAGGATGGCATTTTGAAAGTAGTGTCCGGAGTGACTGATTTTAAACAGCTGCAGGCTATTTCGGTGTTTGAAGACTAAAGCCGGCTCAGCGGCTTTAGTCCATCGGGACAGGTTAAACTTTGCGGAAACGTTCCACCAGCTCATGCAGTTGCTCAGAGGTGTTTTGTAAATCTTTACCACTTTCACTGACCGCAGTGCCTTGGTTTAGTGACTTACTGGCAAGATCAGAAATACTGACAATTTGCTGGTTGATATCCTCAGCCACATGAGCCTGCTCTTCGACAGCAGCAGCCATTTGTCCCGCCATAGCTGCAATACTGCTGACGGCAACACTAATACCTTCCAGCGCTTTTTCGGTCTGAGCCACCTGAGTCACACCTAATTCAGCATCCTTCCGGCCGTTTTCCGCCACCAGTACCGATGCTTTGGCTTTACTCGATAACTGCTGAATAATGTCGTAAATCTCTTTGGTCGATGCTGTAGTACGGGATGCCAACAGTCGAACTTCATCCGCCACCACAGCAAAACCACGACCTTGTTCACCAGCCCGTGCAGCCTCAATAGCAGCGTTTAATGCCAGCAAATTGGTTTGCTCGGCAATCTGCTCAATAATTTGTGCAGCTCCGACTATCTTATTGGTTTGGTCAGCCAAATCCGCGACAGACTGACTGATATCGTTCACTGTTTTTTGCAATTGCTGCATAGCACCACGGGTCTGCCCAGCCACTGCTGAGCCTGAGCGGGCCAATGCATCTGCATCATCAGCTTTACTCGCTGTGTCCTGCACATGAGCAGACACCTCAGCAATAGTAGTGGTCATTTCATTCATCGCAGTCGCAACCTGTTCAGTTTGCATCTGCTGCTTGCGGATACTATCGGCGGCGTCGACCGATAAATGTCGCACCTGATCCGACTGCACAGCCACTTTAGTCGAGGCATCCTCAATCCGGGTTAATACGGTATTTAAATGAGCAGACTCCGCTAATAACGCAACTTCCAACTGCCCCAGCAACCCCTGATGTTTAGCATAAGAAGCCACAGCCAAAGGGTCAGTAAAGGGAGTTGGCAATAAACCGATCAGACTCGTCAAGGACTGTTTTAAACGATAGACACCCAGGCTGTAACTTAATAACGCTGTGATAATAAAGGCGATAGCTGCAGCAACAGGACCTAATGCCCACCACAACAGCACTGAAACAATCACAGCGATGAGTGGCACTGCTGCCCAACGTACATCAGCAGACAGATCTGAAGCTGCGTTTGCAGTATTTTTTCCGGCATTAATAGCTTTATACAACTGTTCAGCATGTGCCACCTGAGCACGACTCGGCACAGTACGCACTGACTCATACCCCACCACCCGACCATGCTCTGTGATAGGAGTGACATAAGCATTAACCCAATAATAATCACCATTTTTACAGCGGTTTTTTACCAGCCCCATCCAGGGTTTTCCTTGCTGTAAGAAGCTCCACATAGTTTTAAATGCAGCTTCAGGCATGTCAGGGTGCCGCACCACATTATGAGGTTTGCCCACCAGCTCTTCTCTGCTAAAGCCGCTGATCGAGGCAAAAGCATCATTACAATGCAAAATCGTGCCTTTGATATCAGTGGAGGAAATAAGCTGCTGCTCTTTTGGAAAAGTACGTTCTTTTTCGGTAACAGGTAAGTTCTTACGCATCGGCGACACTCTCCTTAGTGGTCCAAGATACAGCTAAATCCAGCGGACATGAGTTAAAACAGGGAAATGAAAATACTGATAAAAACCTAGCAGCAGATTGAAGTATTGGACAGGAAATATAAGAAATATATAAATTGCTGAATAACTTACAGCGGACGTTTCTGTAACAAAGTTAATACTTCCGCATGCTGGGTATGAGGAAACATATCAAAGAGTTGTACCTTTAATAGCTGATAATCCTGATTCAACAAAGCCAAATCGCTGGCGAGCGTCTCTGGGTTACAACTCGAATAAATTAGCCAGGCTGGTTGTAATGCCAGCACTGACTGACAAAGCGCCGCGCCTAAGCCTCGTCTGGGCGGATTCACTAACAGCAGATCAGGCGCATATTCTGAAGCTTTCGCAAAAGTCGCCGCATCCAATGCCTGAAACTTAACTGCAGTAAGACCAAGCTCAGAAGCTGAACGTGTTGCGCTGGCAATGGCTTTGGGAGCAATTTCAATGCCAGTTAAATCCCGTAATTGACCTTGAGCTGAACTTGCCAGATGCAAACCAAAACCACCCACACCACAAAACAAATCCCATAATGTCTGGCCAGGCAAAGGTTCTGCCCATTGTTTTGCTGTGGCATACAAAGCAGCCGCCACTGAAGTATTAGTCTGGAAAAAACTTTGAGGAGTCAGGTACAAAGGGATGCCATTTAACTCTTCACGTAACAACTCCTGTGAGGTTAATACCACCTCTTCCGGCCCTTCCAGCACAGCCATATGCACGGGCTGCAGATTGACAGAACAAACTTCTAACTCTGGCCATTGCTGTTGCAACCAGGGTAAATGTTTTTGGATAGACGCCAAACAATTTTTAGAACGCAACACAAAACGCAGCATAAAACGGCCTGAATGCTGACTTTGACTGAGCAAAATAAGCTTCAGCTCGCCCTGTTTCTGCTCCAGTTGATAAGGAGTGAGGGCTGCACGTTGAATAAAGCTTTTAATCAGCGCAAAAGCAGGTGCGAAAGCAACGGGATACAAAGGACAAGCCGATAAATCGACAGGCTGTTGCCCGTTCAAAATGCCTAATACAGGATCGTCTGCCGTGCCGGACACCACCATTTTGGCTTTAGTGCGAAACCCTTGTTCGTCACTTGCCACGGCAGGTAAGAGTTCAGCTTGTGCAAAAGGTGCCATCAAAAGCGCCAGTTGCTGCTGTTTCTTCTCTAATTGTGCAGCATAAGGCACAGCCAGCTGATTACAGGAGTTACAACGTCCGGCTAAAAACTCAACACAATTCATCGTTTCTCAACTGCACTCAAAGGCTTTGGCTTCATGGCCGTTATTTTACGGCCTAAAGTAAAACCAAAGCCAGAAAAACCATTTACATCTGACGGAACAAAGCCACAGCCTGCTGGTAATTCTGCAGCGCCAAAGCGGCATCATAACGCTCGCCTTCATCCCGCATAAAGGCATGCTGGGCATTGTATTCAAACCAGCTAAAACGTACTTTGGCTTCGGTCAATTGTTGATACACCTTTTGCCGCCCTTCCGGCGATACATGAGGGTCTTGTTTACCCCAAACCATCACCAGTTCGCCCTGAATATCAGCAGCACGGCTTAAGGTCTGCTGACCTTCGCCACAAGGCAAGGTATCACTGTGTAAATCTGTGGCGTATAAACAATAGGTGGCTTTAATGGCCGGATTCAAAGCTGCACGAAATGCCAGATGGCCACCAATACAAACACCCATAGCCCCCACTTCAGGCCGGACATAAGGCAAGGTTTTTAAATAATCCAACATCGCCTGATTGTCGCTATCGTAACTTTCCAGCGGCTTAGCCCATTTATCCTGATTGCCTTTATCTTTGCCCTCATCGTCATAAGCAAGCACAGTGCCCAGCGGATTTAACTCATGAAAAATTTCAGGCACCAGCACGACAAAACCATGACTGGCGAGAATGGCGGCGCTGCGGGCAATAGGAGCGGTTTGCTGGAAAATTTCTGAATAAAACAAAATAGCCGGGTAAGTTTTGCCTGCAGCTGCAACAGGCTGGTACTGATAGACCAACATAGGCCCTGTTGGTGTAGTTAAGGTAACTTTGCTGTGTTCAATTTGCATAAAAAAAATCGTCTTAAACAGAAGGCTGGGCCTCCATCATAAGGAGCAAAACACAAAGGCACCAGCGTGTTTTTCCTGCCAGAACGCTATTAATCAGCCATTCAGCTACTCTGCATACACTTAGCTTATCTTAATAAGGAGTTTATATGGTCCAGTCCCGCTCGTGGGTTGCAGCAACAGTAATAGCTTTGGGTATGGTTGCTGGTAGCGCCATTTTAGCCAACAGCCTGATTGAATTCAGAGCTATGGAGCGTGTGGTACAGGTGAAAGGTTTGTCAGAACGCGAAGTAGCAGCAGACACTGTGATTTGGCCTATCAAATTTAACGATGTCGACAATAACCTGACGACACTGGTGGCCAATGTTGAGCGTAAAAACGAGCAAATTCAGGCGTTTTTAAAATTACAGGGTTTTAGTCAAAAAGAAATCACTGTCGCTGTGCCACAAATTGTTGATCGTCAGGCGGGTTATTACGACCCGAATGCCAATCAGATGCGTTATACCGCCAGCTCCACTGTCACTGTGTACAGCACCAATGTTGATTTAGTGCATCAGGCCATGGCGAAGTTGCTGGAATTAAGCAAAACCGGTATCGCCATAGCAGGTCAGGATTACGACAGTAAACCCGAATTTATCTTCAGTGGTTTAAACGAATTAAAACCAGACATG
>JAHIWM010000063.1 GCA_018815765.1 Gammaproteobacteria bacterium
CCGATGAAGCAGAATCGAAGCCCAGCCCTGATATGCTAAAGCAAATTTTGGCTGAACTGAACTTACCAGCTCACCGCGCTATTATGGTCGGCGACACTATTCACGATATGGCAATGGCGCAAGCGATAGAAATGCCACGAATAGGCGTTACTCATGGTGTGCATGGCAGGGAAGAGCTGAGTCGTTATCAGCCCAAGGCTATTATTGATTCGCTGCCAGAGCTGTTAACAGCGCTTTGATTTTAGGTTTTATGAAGGGCAGGGTTTATCCCTGCCCGTGTCAGGTTCAAATCAGGGCTGAGTTAATAAATCCCTGCCTTCGTTTCTTAGCATCTCTAATAAACGAATCAATGGCAGGCCTATTAAGCTGTTTGGGTCGTCGCCTTCGAGTTTTTCAAATAAACTGATACCCAAACCTTCACTTTTAAAACTACCGGCGCAGTTCAGTGGTTGCTCTCTCTCTATATAAGCAAGAATGTCCGCGTCCGTCAGTTGACGAAAATGCACTTTAAAAGGCTCAACACAAAGCTGATGCTGTTTTGTTTGCGCGTTGACCAGAGCTAAGCCGGTTAAAAAGGTCACACAATGGCCGCTAAAGCTTTTTAACTGTTTGTAGGCATTTTCAGCGGTATGAGGTTTACCAAGGATTTGACCGTTAAACACAGCCACCTGGTCTGAACCTATGACTAAACCTTCAGTCAGCTGATTGGCCACAGCTTGTGCTTTTAATACAGCTAAGCGGC
This sequence comes from Gammaproteobacteria bacterium, assembly GCA_018815765.1. Taxonomy (GTDB): domain Bacteria; phylum Pseudomonadota; class Gammaproteobacteria; order Enterobacterales; family Alteromonadaceae; genus Pararheinheimera. The sequence goes on from JAHIWM010000063.1 coordinate 743, forward strand.
TGACCAGTTGTTCCGGTGTTTCACCAGGCAAAGCGGTTTCGTCTACTTCGGGTTTTGCGGTAGAAAAGTTCGGTGTAAGTTTCTCCAATAAAGCCTTACGATACACAGAAGTAGAGGCTAAAAATAAAGCTTGAGTTGACATAAAAGCACCTCGTTGGGACAATGCGCCGCACTATAACGCCAGAACGGCCGTCAGAACAGCGGTTTAGGCGGGAATAATTAACAAAAAAGAGGCAGGAATCCTTTGACAGCTTTAGCCTCGATCTATATGATGCGCGCCTTATGCAAAAGGTAAAAATTCCAATTACCCTTGATCCAACCCGAGCTGCGCAGAAACGTGCAACCTTTGATGGTATAGTTCCTCTGGTTACTTTAACCAGATTAACGGACTCGTTAGTAAGTTCTGAGGGTGATGTAGACGTAGTAGTAAATTGTGGAACTGATGAACAGGGTTTGGTCTTCATTGAAGCTCAGGCTCGTTGTCAGGTACAAGTGAAGTGTGAACGCTGTAGCGAACACATGAGCCTGGAACTGAACACCAGTTTTGCATACACTCCAATTCGGAGTGACAAAGATTCGGCTCATGACGATATTCCAGAGCGCTACGAAGTGGTCGAAAAAAACGAACACGGCGAAGTTAACTTGAGGCAATTGGTTGAGGACGAATTAATTCTGGCTTTACCCTTGTTTCCTATGCACGACGAAGGATCTTGTGATCCAACCAAAGTGCAGATGAGCTGGGGAGAAATAGAACCAGAACCAGAAAAACCGAACCCATTTGCAATATTGCAAGAATTGAAGAAAAAATAGTTTTTTTAGGAGAAAGGCAATGGCTGTACAGCAAAACAAAAAATCTCGTGCAAGACGTGACATGCGTCGTTCTCATGATGCGTTGACTGGGCCAACGCTGTCTGTAGACGCAACTTCAGGTGAGACGCACCGTCGTCACCACATCACTGAAGATGGTTACTACAAAGGTCGTAAAGTAATTAAGTAAGGTTGGATGCACTTGTTGCAACCACTACGACTTAGTATAGCTTTAGACATGATGGGGGGCGACCATGGCCCCCAATCAACTATTCCTGCAGCTATAGAAGCGCTGTGCGAATTTCCCCATGTAGATCTTGTCCTCTGCGGCGACTCTGAAATACTTACCAATGAATTAGAACAGGCCGGATATTTAAACCATCCTCAGCTTTCTGTTCAGCATGCATCCCAAACTGTTCTGATGACCGACAAACCTTCTGTGGCTTTGCGCAACAAGCGGCAGTCGTCGATGCGTATTGCCTTGGATTTAGTCGAACAAAACAAAGTGGCCGCTTGCGTCAGTGCCGGTAATACCGGGGCTTTGATCGCTATGGCGCATTTTGTATTGAAGATGCTGAACGGTGTTGAACGTCCTGCTTTAATAAGTAGCCTGCCTTCTACTGTCGGCAGTCCGGTCTTTATGCTGGATTTGGGCGCAACGGTCAATTGTGATTCAGACACCTTATTCCAGTTTGCCGTGATGGGCGCTGTGATGGCTGAAGAAGTGGAAGGTATAGTCAAACCCAAAGTGGCTTTGCTGAACATGGGCGAAGAAGAAATCAAAGGTTCGGATCAAATCAAACGAACCTCCTTACTCTTATCCGAATGTGCGGATATCAATTACATTGGCTATATCGAAGGCAATGACATTTTTTCCGGCAAAGCTGACGTTATAGTCTGTGATGGCTTTGTTGGCAATGTAGCGCTGAAAACCTGTGAAGGTGTAGCGAAACTCATCTTAAAACGCTTAGAAACTGCACTGAAAAACTCCATGTCTGCTCAACTTTTCGGCTGGTTAATCAAACCTTTCCTGAAAAGTATGTCTTTAGGCGTGAACCCCGACCAGTATAACGGGGCAAGTCTGATAGGATTGCGCGGAATTGTAGTGAAGAGTCATGGAAATGCGACAAAAGAAGCATTTCTTAGTGCCATCCGTCAGGCCGTGCGCGAGGTTGAACGCCAGGTGCCGGTGAAGATCAAAGACAGGCTGGAACACGTATTAATTGACAAAGCGTAGGGCCCAATGTATTCACGCATTATTGGAACCGGAAGTTACTTTCCGTCTCAGGTCAGAACCAATGCTGATCTCGAAACCATGGTTGAAACCACAGACGAGTGGATTATCGAACGTACTGGTATCAAAGAACGCCGCATTATAGGTGACAACGAAACTGTCGCTACAATGGGGGCTCAGGCTGCATTAAAAGCTATTGAAGCAGCAGGCATCGACAAAAACTCCATCGACATGATAGTACTGGCAACTACCAGTGCTTCCCGTGCTTTGCCAAGTGCCGCTTGTGAAGTGCAGCGTGAACTGGATATGCCTGGCATTCCGGCTTTTGACGTTGCAGCAGCCTGTGCTGGCTTTTGTTATGCCTTAAGTATTGCTGACCAGTATGTAAAAAGTGGCATGGCAAAACGAGTGCTGGTGATAGGGGCGGATTGTTTATCGCGTTTAATGAGCCCTGAAGATCGCAGCATGGTGATTTTATTTGGTGATGCCGCAGGTGCTGTTATTTTAGAAGCCTCTGAAGAGCCGGGTATTTTATCCACTCATATTCATGCTGACGGTAAATACTCCGAATTATTGTATGTCGACAACCCTATACGTGGTGTCGAAGCTTCAGTGCATAACTCCTGGGGTGCCATGAAAGGCAACGAAGTATTTAAAGTTGCGGTTACCCGTTTATCTGAAGTGGTCGAGCAAACCCTTGCTGCCAACAATATGGATAAATCTCAAATCGACTGGTTAGTGCCACACCAGGCCAACCTGCGCATTATCTCCGCTGTGGCCCGTAAACTGGATATGTCGATGGATCAGGTTGTCATTAACCTCGACCGTTATGGCAATACCTCAGCTGCGACAGTACCTACAGCCTTAGATGAAGCTGTGCGTGATGGCCGTATCCAGCGTGGACAAACTATATTGCTTGAAGCATTTGGTAGTGGTTTTGCCTGGGCTTCGGCTTTAATACGTTACTAACTATATTACGAGAAGATTTGCAGGAAAAATGATGAACAACAAACTTGCATTGGTATTTCCAGGACAGGGTTCACAAAGCGTCGGTATGTTAGCCGAACTTCATGCTGAATTTGCAACAGTTCGCGACACCTTCGCCGAAGCCTCTGCGGCTTTAGGTTATGACTTATGGGCCTTAGTGGCCAATGGTCCTGATACCGCATTAAACGAAACACACCGTACTCAGCCTGCCTTATTAGTAGCTTCTGTTGCTGTGTATAGAGTATGGCTGGAGCAGGGCGGCGCTACACCAGCTTACTTAGCTGGTCATTCTTTAGGTGAATATTCCGCTTTAGTGTGTGCTGGTGTATTAAACCTGGCCGATGCCGTCAAGCTGGTGGAAAAACGCGGTCAGTATATGCAACTGGCTGTGCCTGCCGGTACTGGTGCTATGTCAGCCATTATTGGCCTGGACGATGCGCTGATTGCCAAAGCCTGCGCTGAAGCGGCACAAGGTGAAGTGGTTTCTCCTGTCAACTTCAACTCTCCTGGCCAGGTGGTGATTGCTGGTAACAAAGCTGCTGTTGAACGTGCCAATGAACTTTGTAAAGCCGCTGGTGCCAAACGTGCGCTGCCTTTACCTGTGTCAGTGCCGTCGCACTGCGCTTTAATGAAGCCAGCAGCAGACAAACTGGCAGATGATTTAAACAGTATTTCGTTTCATACAGCTGTCATACCGGTAGTGAACAATGTCGACGTTAGTGCAGCAGCTGATGCCGCGGCAATAAAAGATGCGTTGGTGCGTCAGCTGTATAGTCCGGTGCGCTGGACAGAAAGTATTGAGTTTTTAGCTGCACAAGGCGTGGACACAGTGATTGAACTGGGTGCAGGCAAGGTATTAAGTGGCTTAATTAAACGTATTAATAAAGAGCTGAACACGGCTTCAGTCACAGATGTAGCGTCATTAAAAGACGCTTTAGCTACAGAATAAAAGGCTTAAAGACTATGACGACTCCATTTATTTCGTTAGAAGGTCAGGTGGCCTTGGTCACAGGCGCAAGCCGTGGCATAGGTCGCGCTATTGCTGAACAATTAGCCGCTTTAGGCGCTAAAGTGGTTGGAACTGCAACAACTGAATCAGGCGCAGCAGCTATTTCCGCTTATTTAGGTGACAAAGGTCAGGGCCTGGTGTTAAATGTCGGCGATACAGCTTCTATTGAGCAGTGTTTAGAGACGATTAAAGCTCAGTTTGGCGATATTGATATTCTGGTGAACAACGCTGGTATTACCCGCGATAACCTGTTGATGCGCATGAAAGAAGAAGAATGGTTCGACATCATGCAAACCAATTTGACATCAGTGTACCGTTTAAGTAAAGCTGTGCTGCGTAGCATGATGAAAAAGCGTCACGGCCGGATCATCAGCATAGGTTCAGTGGTAGGTTCTATGGGCAATGCGGGTCAGACGAACTATGCTGCAGCGAAAGCGGGCGTGTTAGGTTTCACCAAGTCATTGGCCAGAGAAGTTGCCTCCCGTGGTATCACGGTGAACGCTGTTGCACCAGGTTTTATCGACACCGATATGACCAAAGAATTGTCAGAAGAGCAAAAAGAAGCAATTTTCAGCCAGGTCCCGGCGAATCGTCTGGGCCAGCCGGAAGAAATAGCAGCCGCTGTAGCCTTTTTGGCTTCAGGTCCGGCAGCCTATATTACGGGTGAAACCATCCATATCAACGGCGGTATGTATATGGTGTAAGCCTTTAGCCGATGTGATTGAAGTTGTATTTCAGCTTTAAAAGCAACGGTTAATGGTTTGACCAGCAGGAAAAGGCTTAGCCGTTACTTGCAACAAATCAGGCTTACGCATAAACTAGCCGCCACACAAAATTGCACCAATTGTTGCGATTTACATGAGAAAAAGGAAGAAAAGATGAGCAACATCGAAGAACGCGTAAAAAAAATTATCATCGAGCAGTTAGGCGTTAAAGAAGAAGAAGTGAAGCACGAATCTTCTTTCGTTGACGATTTAGGCGCTGACTCTCTGGACACAGTAGAATTAGTTATGGCTCTGGAAGAAGAATTCGACACAGAGATCCCAGACGAAGAAGCTGAAAAAATTACAACGGTACAGTCTGCTATCGACTATATCAAGGCCCACGCTGAGTAAGCGTTGAGCTGACAAAACGGGTAGCCTCTGCTACCCGTTTTTGTTTCTGAAGCTGTTTGATACGTACTAAATACAGAAGTGGATTGACAGCTTTAAAGATTATTTTTCGACTGCGGAGGATTCTGTGGCAAAACGTCGAGTGGTTGTGACGGGCTTAGGTATGCTAACGCCCCTGGGGAACGATGTAACGTCGACCTGGCAGGCTTTATTACAAGGTCAAAGTGGAATAGCGCTGTTTGATCATATTGATCCAGAGGCTTACACCACCAAATTTGCTGGTTTAGTCAAAAATTTTGACGTCGAACAGTTTTTCCCGGCCAAAGAAGCCAAAAAAATGGATTTATTTATCCAGTACGGTGTGGCTGCCGGTGTGCAGGCCTTTCGGGATTCCGGACTGGAAATTAACGAAGAAAACGCCGAACGTATCGGTGTTGCTGTAGGTTCAGGTATTGGTGGTTTAGGTTTAATCGAAGAAAACCATACCAAATTACTGAACAGCGGCCCACGTCGTTTATCGCCGTTTTTTGTGCCTTCTACCATTATTAACATGATTTCTGGCCATTTATCCATCATGTTAGGTCTGCAAGGTCCAAATATTAGTATTGTGACCGCTTGTACTACAGGTGTGCATAACATTGGTCAGGCCGCCCGTATGATTGCTTACGGTGATGCGGACGCAATGATTGCTGGTGGTGCAGAAAAAGCATCTACTACTTTAGGTATGGGTGGCTTTGGTGCGGCCCGTGCTTTATCAACCCGTAACGATGCGCCACAACAGGCCAGTCGTCCATGGGACAAAGACCGTGACGGTTTTGTATTAGGCGACGGAGCTGGTGTTGTCGTGCTGGAAGAGTACGAACATGCGAAAGCCCGTGGTGCTAAAATCTACGCTGAACTGGTTGGTTTTGGTATGAGTGGCGATGCCTATCATATGACTTCACCTCCGGAAAACGGTCGTGGCGCTGCCTTGGCGATGAAAAATGCTTTACGTGATGCGGGTATAAACGCCGATCAGGTGCAGTATATCAACGCGCATGGCACGTCCACGCCAGCAGGTGATATAGCGGAAACTATGGCGATTAAATCTATTTTTGGTGCTAAACCAGAAGGTTTAATGGTCAGTTCCAGCAAGTCGATGATGGGGCACTTATTAGGTGCTGCAGGTTCTGTTGAATCTATCATCACGATCTTGTCACTGATCGATCAGAAAGTCTCTCCAACCATCAACCTGGATAATCCGGACGAAGGTTGTGACTTAGATTATGTACCGCATACTGCCCGCGATGCCAAAATGGAATACGCTTTATGTAACTCCTTTGGTTTTGGCGGCACTAACGGTTCTATTCTGTTTAAGAAAATCTAAAGCTTGAATTTAGGGTCAGAGCCAAAGCTCTGACCCTTTGATTTTCTATCTTATTTTTCCCGCTTGTTATCGTAATTCCAAACGAGAGCTGTCATTAAAAGTAAATACTGGGGTAACAAATCCATTTCTTTTAATCAACAGAAGCACCGTTACTTATGTCCTATAAAAAAAGCTGTGTTGCTCTAGCCCTGATGCTTTGTGCTCAGACCTCCTTTGCTGATCCTATCCAGCAAACCAAAGGAAAATTTGAAGATAAATTCCGCCAACTGGATGAGTCTTTGCCAACGCCAAATATCTACCGCAATGCTGCAGGTGAGCCAGGTCAACAGTACTGGCAGCAGCAAGTGGATTACAAAATCAAAGCCAGTCTGGATGAAGAAAAGCGCCGTTTGTCAGGCAGCCAAACCATCGACTATAAAAACAACTCACCTTATACGCTGAAGTATTTATGGTTGCAGTTGGATCAGAACATCTTTAAATCGGACTCGATGGCAGAAGTCACCAGCACCTTTGGCGGCGGAAGTCAGGGTAACGATCAGCCTGCCAAAATTAGTTTGGATGAATTACGTAACCTGCAGTTTCTGGCGGACCACGAATTAGGTTATCAATTGGATAACATTAAACTGGCCGATGGAACAGAGCTTAAGTTTGTGGTGGTCGGCACTCAGATGCGGATTGATTTACCAAAACCACTAAAACCACATGAGTCTCTGCAATTTTCTATGGATTTTGCGTTTAACATTGTCGAGGAAGATGCCGTATCTGCCCGCTCTGGTTACGAGCATTTCCCCAAAGATGACCGCAAAGGTGGTAACGATATCTTCTTATTTGCCCAGTGGTTCCCGCGTTTAGTGGCGTACACAGATTACGAAGCATGGACCAACAAAGAGTTTTTAGGCTCAGGTGAATTTACCCTGGAGTTTGGTGACTATGAGGTCGAGATGACGGTTCCTGCCGATCATATTATCTCTTCAACCGGTGATTTAACCAATGCTGCAGATGTGCTGAGCAAAGAGCAGCAGCAGCGTTTAGAAAAAGCCAAAACAGCAAAACGTCCAGTGTTTATTGTCACTGAGCAAGAGGCGTTGGAGAACGAAAAAGACGACACAGATGACACCAAGACCTGGCGTTTTACAGCCACTAATGTGCGTGATTTTGCCTGGGCCTCTTCGCGTAAATTTATCTGGGACGCCAAAGGGTATCAGCAAGGCGGGGCCGATCAGCCTTTTGTCATGGCGATGTCGTTTTATCCAAAAGAAGGCGGTGATTTGTGGAAAAAATACTCCACAGAATCCGTAGTGCATACACTGGAAGTTTATTCACGTTTCTCTTTTGATTATCCATATTCGGTCGCCCAGTCCGTTAATGGTCCTGTAGGTGGCATGGAATATCCTATGATCACTTTTAATGGGCCGCGCACTGAATTGCAAAAAGATGGCAGTCGCACCTACTCGCAAGCAGAAAAACGCTTTTTGATTGGTGTCGTGATCCACGAAGTAGGGCATATTTATTTCCCTATGGTGGTGAACTCAGACGAGCGGCAGTGGACCTGGATGGATGAGGGGTTAAACAGCTTTTTGGATGGTATAGCGGGTCGTGAGTGGGATCCACAAATTCCATGGGGTGTAGAAGCCCGTGATATCACAGATTATATGAAAGGTGACCATCAGGAACCTATCATGACGCAGTCTGATAGCGTGACGCGTTTAGGCCCTAATGCCTATACCAAACCTGCAGTTGCGCTGAATATTTTGCGTGATGTGATTTTAGGCCGTGAACTCTTCGATTTTGCTTTTAAAGAATACGCGACCCGCTGGAAGTTCAAGCGTCCAACACCTTCAGATTTTTTCCGTACTATGGAAGAAGCCAGTGGTGTTGACCTGGATTGGTTCTGGCGTGGTTGGTTTTACAGCACTGACCATGTCGATATCTCACTGGATAAAGTGTACAAACTGCAATTAGATACCAAAGATCCGGACATTGATTTTGAGCGTCGACGCAAAGAAGAGCAGGACAAACCGGCTTCTTACTTTATTGAATTAAACGAAGCAGAAAACAAAACCACCTGGGTGGAACGCAATAAAGACGTCAGTGATTTTTATGATAAAAATGACCGCTTTACTGTCACCAACAAAGAGCGTAACAGCTATCAGCAGTTCCTGGCCGATTTGGAGCCATGGGAGCGTAAGGTATTTGAAAGGGCAATTGATGAAAATAAAAACTACTATGTGCTGAATTTCAGTAACTTAGGTGGTTTGGTTATGCCAATTTTACTGCAACTGACCTTTGAAGATGACAGTGTGGAAGAGCTGTATATTCCGGCTGAGATTTGGCGCAAAACTCCGGATGCTGTCAGTAAGCTGATTGTTACGGACAAAACATTGAAGCAGGTTGTGGTTGATCCTAAGTGGTTAACTGCCGATGTGGATGTGGAAAACAACCATTACCCACGCCAAATTATTCCATCCCGTATCGAAGCCTTTAAACGGGAAAAGAGTAAAGAGCTGGTAAACCGGGATATTATGCAGGACAGCAAAACGAAACTAAAAGAGCCAAAAGCTAAGGATTAATACGAGTGATGCGTTTGATATTGATTGTTTTATGCTGTTTGAGCTTGCAGTTATCAGCTCATGAAATGAAATCGGCTATCACCAAGGTACTGTTTAACCAACGCACCGGTAATGTTGAGATCATGCACAGATTTTATGTGCATGATGCCGAACATGCGGTGAAAAAGCTGCTGGATAAATCGGCTGATTTAATAGCCAAACAGTCCACCCGCGACAGTTTTGCCTTGTATGTATCTAGCCATTTCAACTGAAAAGTGATGGTCAGGATCTGAAACTAAATCTGGTCGGCAACGAACTGGACGGCCGTTTTTTCTGGGTTTATCAGGAAGTGGCCATCCCACAACATCTGACACAGCTGCAGTTGCGCCATGATTCACTGCAAAGCTTATGGCCGGATCAGGTGAACGTGGTCAATATTGAAGGCCGTGGCAAAGTGAAAACCCTCAAATTCACCCCAGAGCAGCAGTGGCAGCAAGTACAACTTAGCAAGTAACTACTGAAATTAGGGTCAGATCATAGTGTTAACAGTTAACAATGTGATCTGACCCCATTTTTAAAGTCACTGATTTCAGGCATACTTTCGGCCAGAATTTTTTCAAATGGTTTGAATTGGCACTGATGCTTTATCTACAGACTCCGAATAGCACAGATCGTAGCTTTCAGTATGGTGACGGGCTTTTTACCACAGTCAGGGTAAAAGACGGCAAAGCTATGCTGTGGGATTTGCATCTGCAGCGTTTAGTATCGGGCGCCAAAGCTTTGCTGATCCATTCTTTTGATGCGGATGAGCTAACCGCAAAAGTCCAGCAGGCTATTTCAGCGCCTGATCAAGTGATTAAAGTATTGATAAGCCGTGGTCAGGCAGGCCGGGGTTATAGCCCACAAGGTATTGAATCGCCTTGCTGTTATATCAGCACCGCAGCTTTACCTGATTACAGCAACTGGCAACAGCAGGGCATTCGGCTGGGAGTTGCTGATTTTAAGCTGGCGCAGCAATCCGCGCTGGCTGGTCTGAAGCACAACAACAGGCTGGAGCAGGTGTTGATTAAAGCCGAATTAGCTCAAAGTGATGTTGATGAGCTTGTGGTGCTGGACCAAAACGAGACAGTGATTGAAGTCTCTGCTGCTAATCTGATGTTTTGTAAAAATGGCCAGTGGTATACGCCTGCGCTGGATCAGGCTGGCGTGAATGGTGTGATGCGTCAATATCTGATGGCTCAGCTATCCGTAACAGAAGGTCGTTATCTTCTGGCGGATCTGCAGCAAGCTGATGCGCTATTGATTTGTAATGCCCTGATGGGTGTAGTACCGGTAAAGCAATTTGCCGGACAAACTAAAAATATCGAACTGGTGCGTCAGTTTGTCAGCGGAGTTGAGCTTTGATCCGAACTTTATTTGTTGTGCTGTTGGTCTCGCTGGTCAGTTTTTTTGGTTTAACCAATATCTGGCAACAATACAGCCAAAGCCGTTTGCCGCTGACAGAGGCTTATATAGAAATTAAAGCCGGCGACAGCGCGATGAAACTCTGTCGTAACTGGCAGCAGCAAAATCTGCTGAGCAACGCCCAATGCCGTTGGTTATCCATTTATCTGCGGATACATCCTGAGCTTTCAAAGTTACATCAGGGCGTGTACAGAGTACCCACAGATCAAAAACCAACCCGCTTATTACAAATGCTGCATTTATTCGCCAGCGGCAAAGTAGCGCAATTCGCTTTTAGCATCAAAGAGGGCGAAACCTTAAGCCAAAGCTTAAAGCGGTTAGCTGAAGCTGAATATTTACAGCATGATTTAACGGATAAAGCTGCATTAGTCGAACTTGCAAACTGGCCGGAAGCCTGGGGTAACAAACCTGCCAATGCCGAAGCTTTGTTTTTTGCTGAAACCTACAATTACACAGCAAACAGCACCAGCACTGAATTATTAAAGCGTGCCAACGAGCTGCTGATCCAAAGAGTGCAGCAGGCATGGGACAGTCGACAAGCCAATTTACCTTACAAAACACCCTATGAGCTGTTGACCATGGCATCTATTGTCGAGAAAGAAAGTGGCCATGAGCCGGAAAAACCCTTGGTCAGCTCGGTTTTTGTCAATCGCTTAGCGCTTGGCATGAAACTACAAACAGACCCAACAGTGATCTATGGTTTAGGTGATAGTTTTAATGGCGATATCACCAGAGCGGATTTAAAGAATCCGCACCTTTACAATACCTATCAGCATTTTGGTTTACCGCCAGGCCCAATAGCGGCGCCAAGTGGCAGTTCTATCATAGCTGCAGCTCAGCCTGCGCAAAGTGACTGGCTGTATTTTGTCTCAAAAGGCGATGGCACTCATCAGTTTTCCCGCACTCTGGCAGAGCATAATGCTGCGGTACGACAGTATATTTTTGGAAAGAAAAAACAATGACAACTTTAGGTCGTTTTATTGTAGTGGAAGGGCTGGAAGGCGCGGGTAAAACCAGTGCTATCCGTACTATCCAGCAATGGCTGAACGAACATAACATCACATTTATCAGCACCCGTGAGCCAGGCGGCACTCCTTTAGCCGAACAAATCCGCACTATAGTTAAACAAGTGCAGGATGAAATCGTGGCGCCTGAAACCGAATTATTGCTGATGTATGCTTCCCGTGTGCAGCTGGTAAAAACTGTGATCCAGCCAGCCTTACAGCAAGGCAGCTGGGTGCTGGGTGACCGTCACGATTTATCGTCCCGTGCTTATCAGGGCGGTGGTCGTCAACTGGATGAAAGCCTGATCAACAGTATCCGTCAGGCAGTGTTGGGCGATTTAACGCCGGATTTAACGCTGTATTTAGATATAGACCCTGCTATAGGTTTACAACGTGCTCAGGCTCGTGGTGAATTGGATCGTATTGAGCTGGAGCAACTGGCGTTTTTCCAGCGCACCCGGGCTAAATATCTGCAAATAGCTGCCACAGAAGCCAATATAGTCACCATAGATGCCAGTCAGTCGATGGAGCAGGTGCAGCAACAAATACTGAATGCACTGCAACAGGCGTATCAAAGTGGATCGTTAAGCACTGGTGTAAGCGCGGATCTAAACAGAAATGTCTGATTTCCCCTGGCTGGACTCGTACCAATACAAACTGACTGAATTGGCAGAAGCAGGGCAGTTGCATCATGCATTATTGCTGACCGGCCAGCTAGGTATAGGCAAACTGGCGCTTGCCAAACGCCTGGCCGCTTATTTGTTATGTAAAAGCCCGCAACAGCAGTTGCCTTGTGGTTTATGTAAAAGTTGTCAGCTGATGGCCTCTGGTCATCACCCGGATCTGTGGCAATTGCCGACAGAAGGCAGCAGTATTGGTGTTGATCCTATACGTGCTTTGGGTCAGTTTATGCATGGTGCATCACAGCAAGGTGGCGTCAAGCTGGCGCTTATTCCACAGGCTGAACTGATGACAGAAGCCGCGGCCAATGCGCTATTAAAAACTCTGGAAGAGCCACCACAAAACAGTTTTCTGATTTTACAAAGTGCTCATCCGGCGCAGCTATTACCTACTATTTTAAGCCGTTGTCAAAGCTGGGCTTTAGCGCCAGTGTACGGTGAACAAATAGAACACTGGTTACAGGAACACAGCAGCAGGCCGGTACCGGACTTTTTACTACAGTACGTTGGTGGTGCACCTTTATTAGCATTGAAATTGTTAGAAAACGACGAAGCGGCAGCAATTTCTGCACAATTGGTTATGCTGAAGAAGTTCGTGTCTGCTCAGTTAGATATGTATGAGCTGCTGGCCCATTTGCCGGACACTGACCAATTGCCTTCAACCTTATTCTGGTTTGTACGACAGGAGTTGTGGCAGAAAGGCGCTGATATGCAGCTGAAACATCACCAGTTATTGTTGTCTTTGCAGCAATGGGGTCGTGACCGTCAGCTGATTACAGGGCAAAATGCCGCGCTGAATTTATCCGCCTTGCTGGTGCAACTCCGTTCGGCCTTGTTGTAACAGGAGCTACTTGTGGACGAAATCCAACTGGATTTTACAGAGCTAAAAGAACTGTACCGCTGCTATATGCCGTTTCTGAAAAATGGCGGTTTGTTTGTGCGTACTGCGCGGCCTTACCGTATGGGGCATTCTTTATCTTTAGTGGTCACTTTACCTGATGCGCTGGAACCTGTTCGTGTGTCCGGCAAAGTTGCCTGGCTGACACCACAAGGCGCACAAAGCTCTACTCCGGCTGGCATTGGTGTGGCTTTTATCGATGATAAATTTCAGCTGCAGGATAAAATTGAAAAATTATTAGGTGGTATGCTCGATTCGACTGAGCCTACCTACAGCCTTTAAAACTAAAGGGCTGTTTTAAATACTATTTTGGAGAACTCTTTTGTTTGTTGATTCGCATTGCCACCTCGACCGTCTGGAATGGGACAAATTAGCCCTGACCCTGCCTGAAGTCTTACAACAAGCCGCCACTGCCAACGTAGAGCATATGTTGTGTGTATCGGTCAGCCTGAAAGAATTTCCTGCGATGAAACAGCTGGTGGCTGCTTATCCACAAGTGTCAGTGTCTTGTGGTGAACATCCGCTGCATCAGGAAGATCAAATTGATATCGAATTACTGCGCCGTTATTGTGCAGATCCTGCTGTAGTGGCCGTAGGTGAAACTGGCCTGGATTATTTTTATAGCCCGGACAGCAAAGCGATTCAGCAAGAAGCTTTTGCCGCTCATATAACGGTCGGCCGTGAACTAAAAAAACCTTTGATCGTGCATACCCGTGACGCCAGAGCAGACACCTTGAATTTATTGCGCTCTGGTGGCGCTGCAGACTGTGGTGGTGTGTTGCATTGTTTTACTGAAGATTGGGATACCGCAAAAGCCGCTTTGGATTTAGGTTTTTATATTTCGTTATCCGGTATAGTGACCTTTCGCAACGCCGATGAGCTGCGCTCTGTAGCACGGCAAATTCCGGCGGACCGCTTACTGCTTGAAACTGACTCGCCTTATTTAGCTCCTGTGCCTTATCGTGGCAAAACTAACCAGCCTGCTTATGTCAGCGCAGTGGCCGCTTGTATTGCACAACAGCGTAATGTCAGCATTGAATTATTGGCAGAACAAACCTCAGCAAATTTTTATCAGCTGTTTCAATCAGTTAAGAAAGCTTAGCGAGAAGGAAAAGTAGCCCAGAATCAAGGGATTCATTCTGGGCTTAGGGGAATGGCTCATCTAAATGAGCCGTGCGCTATAGGGTACAAAATTGGACGAACGGATGAACTTACAGGTTTTCAGTGTAGACAAGGCTTGTTAAATTGTCCTGTGCCGAGCTTTGCTTTTTAAGTGCTTCAATCAGAAACAGAAGTCAAAACTTATCCTGATGTTATACCGCAGTTATCCCCAAGTTATCCACTCCACCTCAGGCTGTATAAGCCTTTGCTGAAGAATTAAGGCCGCAGTCACAATACCTCTATAGAAGCCAAAGTTTTTACACACTATTAATGTTAGAAAAAATTAATCTAATAAAAACTGCAAAATCTTTAATCAGAGGTATCTCGTCGCTGCATGTTTTCTCTACCTTTTTTGCGCTGGCTGCTGTGTTGTCTGCTCAATAGCCTGGCCTTATTACTGGCACCAGCCCTGGCTTCGCTGCTATTCCCCTGGGTTCTGATGCCGGTGTTAGCTGCTGAATTAAGCTTAAGTCTGTGGATGATTATTAAAGGCGTGAATAGGCAGAAGTGGCAGCAAAGCTCGCAAACCGCGTCTTAAACTGAAATGCCGTGGTTACTGTAACTCTGAATACAGTAACCAGGGTTTCAAAGGTAAAACAAAAACACTTCAAAACCCGTCCATAAATCCATACAACTTCCTCTAGTACTTTAGTCTTTATGTCGACATAACATCTCGTTTCAGCTTGACCAAAGTCGATATCAGGCGTAAAACGTAATTACTTTCTAATTATTGTCGACAATATAATGCTTGCTACCGAATTCAAAGAAGCTATTACTGCAGCCGACCGGGTGCTGGTGCAAATTCGCACTGCCATAGTGGAAGGTGAAATTCCTGCTGGTACCAAGATCAGTGAGCCTGAACTGGCGCGACGTTATGATTTAAGCCGTGCACCGCTACGTGAAGCCTTAGCGCGCTTAGAACGCTGTCATTTGATAGAACGCACACCTAATGCTGGCGCCCGTGTGGTCAAGCTGTCTATTGAAGGCTTACGTTCTTTGTATCAGCTGCGCGAAGAGCTGGAAGGTCTGGCTTGTCGTTTGGCGGCAGAGCATATGACAGAGCAGGACATTGCCGAAGTCAGAGCACTACTTGACCAGCATTTGTCGACACAACGCGTGCGCGAAGGCGAAAGTTATTACCAGGAAGCGGGCGATGTCGACTTTCATTACCGCGTCATCTTAGGCAGTAAAAATCCTTATCTGATTAATATTTTAAGTGACGAGCTGTATTTTCTGGTGCGGATGTACCGGGTGCAGCTTGGCATGAATGGCCCTCGGGTATCGCGGGCTTTTGACGAACACAAAGCTATTATTAACGCCATTGCCAACCGTGATGGCGAACTTGCCGACTTATTGATGCGCCGTCATATCGCCGCATCCAAACGTAATATTGAACAACAGTTACTTCAACAGGGGACTTCACATGGCTAATGTAAAAAGCGCTGGCGCTCTGCTTCGTCAGGCAATTAAAGACAATCATCCGTTACAGCTGGTGGGCACTATTAACGCCTACACCGCCATGATGGCTGAACGTGTGGGTCATAAAGCCTTGTACTTATCAGGTGCTGGCGTGGCAAATGCCTCTTTTGGTTTACCGGATTTAGGCATGACCTCGTTAAACGATGTTTGTGAAGATATCCGCCGTATTACTGGTGCTACTGAACTGCCATTGCTGGTGGATGCAGATACAGGCTGGGGCGGTGCTTTTAATATTGCCCGTACAGTCAAAGAAATGACCAATGCCGGAGCTGCAGGTTTTCATATTGAAGATCAGGTGGCGCAAAAACGTTGTGGTCACAGACCGAACAAAGAAATCGTATCTTTGGAAGAAATGGTTGATCGCGTCAAGGCGTCTGTCGATGCCAGAACAGACGAAAACTTTTTTATTATGGCGCGCACTGATGCATTGCAACAACAAGGTTTAGAAGCCGCCATCGAACGTGCTTTAGCTTGTGAAGCCGCCGGTGCCGATGCCATTTTTGCTGAAGCTGTTTATACGCTGGAGCAATATCAGGCCTTTACCAAGGTGCTGAAAGTACCAGTCCTTGCCAATATCACTGAGTTTGGCCAAACGCCGCTGTTTAATAAAGCAGAGCTGGCTGGCGTAGGTGTCGATATGGTGTTGTATCCGTTGAGTGCCTTCCGCGCTATGAACAAAGCTGCACTGAATGTGTATGAGTCTATTCTGGCCAATGGCGATCAGAAGGCTGTAGTCGACAGCATGCAAACCCGCGCTGAACTTTACGACTTCCTGAACTATCACAGTTATGAGCAAAAGCTAGATTCCTTATTTGCGGCTAAAAAATAAAAACAATAACTACAGCATTCAATAAATCAACAGAACAAATTAAAAACGGAGAGACAAGATGGCGAACGCAAAAGAATTATCAGGCGCAGGCTTACGTGGCCAAATCGCAGGTAAAACCGCTTTATCCACAGTAGGCAAAACAGGTTCAGGCCTGACCTACCGTGGTTACGACGTCAAAGACTTAGCCGCTCACTGTGAATTTGAAGAAGTAGCGCACCTGATTTTAAAAGGCGAGTTACCCAACGAAGCTGAGCTGGCAGCGTATAAAAAACGCTTAAAGGCTATGCGTAACCTGCCACAGGCATTAAAAGAAGTACTGGAGCGAATCCCTGCTTCAGCTCATCCTATGGATGTAATGCGTACTGGCTGCTCTATGTTAGGCAATTTAGAAACTGAAGATAGTTTTGCCCAGCAACAAGATGCGACCGACCGTTTATTGGCGATTTTCCCTGGCTTAATTAACTACTGGTATAACTTCAGCCATAAAGGCCAGCGCATTGACGTGGAAACAGCAGCAGACTCTATTGCCGAGCAGTTCCTCTGGACTTTACATGGTGAAAAGCCAACCCAGCTGCATACCGATGTAATGAACTCCTCGCTGATTTTGTACGCAGAGCATGAGTTTAATGCCTCAACCTTCACAGCCCGTGTTTGTGCTTCAACCTTAAGTGATATGCACTCTTGTATCACAGGCGCTATAGGTTCATTACGTGGCCCTCTGCACGGTGGCGCTAACGAAGCGGCGATGGAGCTGATTGAAAAGATGGACAATCCGGATGATGCCGAAACCAAGTTAATGGGCATGCTGGAACGTAAAGAAAAAATTATGGGTTTTGGCCATGCTATTTATGCAGAGTCCGACCCACGTAACGCAGTGATCAAAGAATGGTCAGAAAAGCTGGGTAAAGCCAACGGCAACACCTCTTTGTACGACATTTCTGTGCGCTGTGAAAGCGTCATGTGGCGTGAGAAAAAACTGTTCTGTAACGCGGATTTCTTCCACGCTTCGGCCTACAACTACATAGGTATTCCAACCAAGCTGTTTACGCCTATTTTTGTCTGTTCACGTTTAACAGGCTGGGCTGCCCATGTGATGGAACAACGTGCGGACAACCGTATTATTCGCCCAAGTGCTGAATATACAGGTGTGGAACCACGCAGTGTTAAGCCACTATCAAGCCGTTAAGCACAAAAAGCACCCAAACTACAAAAGCCCTTAGCGGGCTTTTATAGGATCTAAAGTAAACAATTTAACTGAGTGGCCACGCCATGAATTCTAATTACCGTAAAAACTTACCAGGCACTAGCCTGGATTATTTTGATGCAGCAGCTGCATGCAACGACATTGAACCGGGCTCTTATGCCAAACTGCCTTATACCTCCCGTGTTCATGCTGAAAACTTAGTACGCCGCTGCGATCCGGCGACTTTAACTGACTCATTAAAACAGCTGATTTACCGCAAGCAGGATCTGGATTTTCCATGGTTTCCGGCCCGGGTGGTGTGCCACGATATTTTAGGTCAAACCGCTTTAGTGGATTTAGCAGGCCTGCGTGATGCTATTGCGCTGCAAGGTGGCGATCCGGCCAAAGTAAACCCTGTAGTGCCAACTCAGCTGATTGTCGATCACTCTTTGGCTGTTGAGCATGGTGGTTTTGAAACAGACGCTTTTGAGAAAAACCGAGCTATTGAAGACAGACGCAACGACGACAGATTCCACTTTATTAACTGGACCAAAAAAGCCTTTAAAAATGTCGATGTGATACCCCCAGGCAACGGCATAATGCACCAGATCAATTTAGAGCGGATGTCACCTGTTATTCACGCTATTGATGGTGTGGCTTTCCCTGATACTTTAGTTGGCACTGATAGCCATACCCCTCATGTCGATGCGCTGGGTGTCATTGCTATTGGGGTAGGCGGCTTAGAAGCAGAAAGCGTGATGTTAGGTCGCGCCTCCTGGATGCGTCTGCCGGATATTATCGGTGTGGAGCTGACGGGCAAAGCACAGCCAGGCATTATGGCCACCGACATAGTTCTGGCCTTGACTGAATTTTTACGTAAAGAAAAAGTAGTGTCTGCCTATCTGGAGTTTTTTGGCGAAGGGGCAAGCAGCCTGAGTTTAGGTGACCGTGCCACTATCTCCAATATGACGCCAGAATATGGCGCTACTGCTGCTATGTTCTCTATCGATCAGCAAACGCTGGATTATTTGACCCTGACAGGCCGTGAGCCAGCGCAAGTTAAGCTGGTTGAAACCTACGCTAAAACTGCAGGGTTATGGTCCGACAGTTTAAAAACGGCTGAATACGAACGTGTTATCCGTTTTGATTTATCCAGTGTCGGCCGCACTATTGCCGGTCCTTCCAATCCTCATGCGCGGGTGTCGACCAGCGATTTAGCCACCAAAGGCATTAGTGGTGTAGTGGAAAACGAGCCGGGTTTAATGCCGGACGGTGCAGTCATTATCGCTGCTATTACCAGCTGCACCAACACCAGTAACCCACGTAACGTGATAGCTGCAGGCTTACTGGCCCGCAACGCTAAAGCCAAAGGTTTAAGCCGTAAGCCATGGGTGAAAAGTTCATTGGCTCCAGGCTCTAAAACTGTGGAGCTGTATTTAAAAGAAGCCAACTTACTGACAGATTTAGAAAGTTTAGGTTTTGGTATTGTTGGTTTTGCCTGTACTACCTGTAATGGTATGAGTGGCGCTTTAGATCCAGTGATCCAACAAGAGTTGATAGAGCGTGATTTATACGCCACAGCTGTATTGTCCGGTAACCGCAACTTTGATGGACGTATTCACCCTTATGCTAAACAGGCGTTTTTAGCTTCTCCTGCTTTAGTCGTGGCTTACGCCATAGCTGGTACTATCCGCTTTGATATCGAAAAAGACGTGCTTGGGCTGGATCAAAACGGCAACGAAATCCGCTTAAAAGACATCTGGCCAAGCGATGCTGAAATTGATGCTGTAGTGGCAAGCAGCGTCAAACCTGAACAGTTCCGCAAAGTCTATGAGCCTATGTTTGCAATCTCTGTGGATTACGGCGAAAAAATCAGCCCGCTGTACGACTGGCGCCCACAAACTACCTATATCCGCCGTCCGCCTTATTGGGAAGGCGCTTTGGCCGGTGAGCGCAGCATGAAAGGTATGAGGGCGTTGGCTGTGCTGGGAGATAACATTACCACAGACCATTTATCGCCATCCAACGCCATTATGATGGACAGTGCTGCCGGTGAATACCTGCATAAAATGGGGCTGCCGGAAGAAGATTTTAACTCTTATGCCACCCACCGCGGTGACCACTTAACAGCGCAGCGCGCTACTTTTGCCAACCCAAAACTCATCAACGAAATGGCTGTGGTGGATGGCAAAATCAAACAAGGTTCGTTAACCCGTATTGAGCCTGAAGGTGTGGTGACCCGGATGTGGGAAGCCATTGAAACTTATATGGAACGTAAGCAGCCTTTAATCATTATTGCTGGTGCTGATTATGGCCAGGGTTCATCCCGTGACTGGGCGGCCAAAGGTGTGCGTTTAGCTGGAGTTGAAGCCATAGTAGCCGAAGGGTTCGAGCGTATTCACCGCACTAACCTGGTGGGCATGGGGGTATTACCGCTGGAGTTTAAAGCTGGGGTCAACCGTAAAACCTTAGCTTTGGATGGCACAGAAAGTTATGACGTGACAGGTGAACGTACACCTCGCACTACCTTAACTTTAGTGATCACCCGTAAAAACGGTGAAATGCTGCAGGTGCCCGTGACATGCCGGTTAGATACCGCCGAAGAAGTGTCCATTTATGAAGCGGGTGGCGTGTTACAGCGTTTTGCCAAAGACTTCCTTGAAGCTAAGGTCTAAGGGGCAACAGAGTGAGTTATTTACCACAAATTAAAATACCAGCCACCTATATCCGTGGTGGTACCAGCAAAGGTGTGTTTTTCCGTTTGCAGGATTTACCCGAAGCTGCCCAAATCCCAGGCGCTGCCCGTGACGCCTTATTGCTGCGTGTGATTGGCAGCCCGGATCCGTACGGTAAACAAATTGACGGCATGGGCGGCGCTACCTCCAGTACCAGCAAAACTGTGATTTTAGCCAAAAGCTCTAAAAGTGATCATGATGTCGACTACTTGTTTGGTCAGGTATCAATAGATAAAGCTTTTGTTGATTGGAGCGGTAATTGCGGCAATTTATCTGCAGCTGTTGGCTCTTTTGCCATCAGCGCTGGTTTGATTGACGCGAACCGTATTCCACAAAATGGCAAAGCTACAGTGCGAATTTGGCAGGCCAATATTGGCAAAACCATTATTGCCCATGTGCCGATGATCAACGGCGAAGTGCAGGAAAGCGGTGATTTTGAACTGGATGGGGTGACCTTTCCTGCCGCTGAAGTGCAATTGGAATTTATCGACCCGGCCGCTGATGAAGACGGCGAGGGCGGTGGTTCTATGTTCCCAACGGGTAACTTAGTCGATGATTTGGAGGTGCCGGGAGTAGGCACTTTAAAAGCCACACTGATTAATGCCGGTATTCCGACTATTTTTATCAACGCCAAAGAGATTGGTTACACAGGCACAGAGCTGCAGGATGCCATTAATGGCGATGCGAAAGCATTGGCCATGTTTGAGACTATCCGTGCTTATGGTGCAGTCAAAATGGGTTTAATATCGCATATAGACGAAGCTAAAAGCCGTCAGCATACGCCTAAGGTGGCTTTTGTCGCGCCAGCTGTCGATTATGTTTCGTCCAGTGGTAAAGCCGTGACTACAGCAGATATGGATTTGGTGGTGCGCGCTTTATCTATGGGTAAATTGCATCATGCCATGATGGGCACAGCTGCTGTGGCCATTGGCACAGCAGCTGCTATTCCAGGCACTTTAGTCAATCAGGCAGCTGGTGGTGTAAAACGCAAAGCTGTGCGTTTTGGTCATCCGTCCGGCACTTTAAGAGTGGGCGCTGAGGCCGCCTTGGTGGCAGGTGAGTGGAAAGTAACCAAAGCTATAATGAGCCGAAGTGCACGAGTATTGATGGAAGGCTGGGTGCGGGTGCCTGCAGGTACATTTTAAGCTAAATAAAATGGTAAAAATGATAATTTGTAACTGTAGTGCTGAATTATCGACTTATTATTCCAGTATAAATAACCTGCGATGTTGAAAAGGTGGGTTATTCTCTGTAGATTGAGTATCGAATTTACGATTTTTTTGGGGAGTCTTAGATGAAGAAGTTAGGTTACAGCCTGTTTGCCGCCTTATGTTTAAGTTCTGCAACACTGTCTACTGCAGTGAAAGCTGAAACAGTGGACTACCAGTATCTGACCGTTGCCGGTTATCTGAATTTTTATTTATTAAATTTAAATGCCTGTGAAGATTTCCATCCGGAAATCCGTCAGCAGGCTTATGACGCTGAAAAGCAGCTGTATCCATGGCTGACCAAGTTAGAGCAAAAATTAAAAGGCGCAGACACTGACAATAAAACCTTGTCTGGTGTGGTGCAAAAACGTCGCGAAGCATTAAACCTGCAAATCAGCGAAGGTGATTTTACTTTGGATCACTGCAAAGCTATTGTGAAGTTATTGTCTGCTGACGGCTTAGATCAAACACTGTTAAAAAGCCTGAACTAAAAATCTGAACAACTAACTTTATATCCAGTGTTTTAAAAAACCACTTGCCTCAGCCTGAGCAGGTGGTTTTTGTTTTCAACCCAAGCTCTGCCGCTTATTTTTACCGGTGTTTGTTATGTCTGTATCTACTTTATCTGTCATTGATGTCCCACAACTAATGCTGGTGCAGCAAAACTGCTACAGCGAAGATCTGGTTGAATCAGCCACTGTGATGGCGAATCGAATTTCCGCTTTTACTAACACTTGCTGGGGCTATTTTATTGAGCAGCAAATGGCTGGTTATCTGCTGGCTTATCCGTCTGTGCTTGGTAGCATTACACCTTTAGCGGCGGCTTTTCCTGTTTATCAAAAAGCTAACTGCTTGTATCTGCACGATATGGCAATTTCCAGTGATTTTCGAGGGCAGTCATTAGCTCCGAAGTTACTGGCTTATGCCAGCACTGAAGCATACAAAATGGGGTTACAGGCTTTGGCCTTAGTGGCAGTGCAGGGTGCTGAAGGCTATTGGGCTAAACAAGGTTTTGTCAAAGTGACAGATGTGACTTCAGAGCAGCAGGCTATTCTGGATACTTATTTACCAGAAATAGCCTGTTATATGATCAAACAATAAAAATGGGGTCAGATCACATTGTTAACTGTTAACAATGTGATCTGACCCCATTTTAAAGTTTTTCCAGCAAATAGTTACCGGATTTTAAATCGTCTGCCAGTTCTTTTGAGCGTTCCAGCACTAGGGCCCAATACTCTAGACGCTGAGTGTCTGTTAGTTTGTCGAAATCCTTGCGGTCTGGAATTTTGCCGTAAGGCAGGGATTTCACCCAGGATTCTGATGGGCACAGCAGGATCATCTTGTCCATTTGCGCTGCTTTAGCGCGGCGCCATGGTAAGGATTTATCAAACCAGCCAGGGATCAGGTACGGATAAAAGTGTGGATATAAAATCAAACCTTCCTGCTGGTAAGGCAAGGACAAATGATAATCCAGCAAGCCGCCGTCCATATACAAACCCGGGGGTAAACCAACAGGATCTTTGACAGGATGCATCACCATAGGAATAGAACCTGAAGCCAATAAACTGGCTTTAAAATTGTCTGGTGTCAGTGGATAAGCTTCGTGCGGCACCTGCTGCAACAAGCCCGGATTACTGTGATTTTGCATCACTACTCTTTTATAAAACCGTTGTAACAACGCAGGTTTGAGCAGATTCGCGCCAGCTGCTAACAGCAAACGCCTGATTTGCGCCGCTTTGCGTTCAGATTTTCTTACTTTCACTTCGCGGGCAGCAATAAAATTCAGTTGCAGTACAGGGTTATTCAGCACCTGTAAAATGCAGTCGTCGTCAGGAAATACCTGATCCAATACGGCAGCTGAGGTAGAAGTAATTTGATCTATGCTGGCCTTGGGCGGAAAACACAAGCTGCTATAAGCTTTAGCAAAACGTTCAGTCGCAGCTGCAGGGTTTTGCTGCGTGACACAGGCAAAACGCCAGGCACCGGCCGAACTGCCGACTAAAGATAAAGGCGTGTTTCTGTCTTTAAAAAACTCACCAAACAGATACTGATCTAAACCAAATAAGCAAAACCATTTAGGACCACCACTGGCGCCTAAAACTAAATCGATATCCTGCTGACGTAAGCCATGTTGCTGCAGATGTTCAAAGGCCGTGGCTCCCGCCAGTACTCTTAATGTCGATACTGTCACCCGAATCCTATCCTCATTCTAATCTTACAAAGATGCCGCGAATAATTGCTGATGCATACGCAGCGCATATTCATCAGTCATACCTGACACATAATCACAAATAACCCGCATCTTGCTCTGTTCGTTGTCCGCCATAAGCCAGCGGTTTTTGGTGTTGGCCGGCAACAAACGTTCCGCTTCTGAACTAAAAGCCTCAAACAATGAGCGGACAATTTGTTGACCTTTGTATTCGCCCCGTTGCACGTCGGGCGATAAAATTACGGCCTCATACACAAAGCTTTTTAACAGTTGCAATAGCTGTTGTTGCGGCTCTGGTAGTCGTGCATTGTATCGAATTAATGGATCCTGACTGTCTGGCAGCGACTGATACAACTCAATACTGGTGATCAGCAAATTTACCAGAGCGCCAATGGCATCTTTACGAATATGATGTTCGGGTATAAATAATTTTTGGCTGATATGTTTTAACGCGCTGGCAATATCAACGGGTAACTTCGCCATTTCAGGTTCTGCCAAACGGCGCCAGTGTTCAATGGTCACAGTACCAGTCACTATCGCATCTTCTAAGTCGTGTACACCGTAAGCTATATCATCGGCCAGCTACATAATCGAAGCGTCCAGTGATTTATGCAGAGATTTTAGAAAGGGCGCTTTATCAAGTTTTTCAGTGCGCTGAAAAGCACTGCGATCCGCTGCTGATAACGGGCTTAAGATCCAGTCAAGTAAATCACTGTCAGCGGCATAAATAGCTTTGCAGGGTTTGACGGTGAGCCCTTGTTCAAACTGATCGAGGGCAGGTTGGACTATCGGATACTTGAGTAAACCCAATAAAGTACGGCGGCTTAAATTCATACCACCACTGGCTGTATAGGGTTCCAGTTTGCCAACAATACGCAAAGTCTGACCGTTACCTTCAAAACCACCGAAATGCTGCATACAGGCGTTTAGTGCTTTTTCACCACCGTGGCCAAAAGGCGGATGGCCTAAATCATGGGCCAGACACAAAGCTTCCATCAGGCTGTCCTGCGCTAATAAAGAGCGCAGTGCAGGATCGTCTTGTTGGTAGCTTAATTGCGCTACTAACGCCGTGCCTATTTGTGCAGCTTCTAAAGAGTGGGTCAGGCGGGTGCGGTAGAAGTCATTCTGGCCTATACCCATAATCTGGGTTTTAGCCTGCAAGCGACGAAAAGCCGCAGAGTGCAGAATTCTGGCTCTGTCTCTTTGCCATGGTGTTCGGTGATCGTTTGGTCTCTGACTATGTTCGGCAAGACGGCGTTCGGCCCACAGATGCTGCATACAAAATCCTTCTGAAATACTTACTTTATGCTACGGCAAAAGCAGAAAAGAGGCGATGCGTATTTTTCACAAATACCACTGGACAAATAAACAGTGATTGCTGTATAAATGTTCAGTATCAAAAGCAGGAGGATTTATGGCCGTTATTATTAAATACATTGTTGAGCGCGCTGGAGTAGAAAAAATGACTTTTAGTTCAAAGCCTGAAGCAGACGCCTATGACCGGATGCTGGATATTGCTGATGAACTGTTTTTAATGTTGGGTCAAAGTGAACTGATCCCGGATGAGCAACAACGCGAAGATCTGGCGCTGTATTTAGCTCAGCAAAAAGAGCTGGTGATCCAGACGCTGAATCAGAAAACCAAAAGCAATAAAGCCCCTGTAGCTGATAAAGAACAGGCAAAGGATAAAGGCGTTGCTGATCCGGCTAAAGCAGCCGTTGTACTGTCAGAAGTGACGGAAGCCACAGATGACCTGGCTGCTTAATTTATCGGCAGTGGTTCAGTGGCATGGTTAGCTTGTACCTTTATTTTTTATTAGAACAGCTAATTTAAAAAAACGACCTGAAAGGGCATAACTATAAATAGGTTATGCCTTTTTTATTGGGTTTAACTGTGGATTTGTGCATAATTAGCTGCTTTAACAGCATTTTTATTGATGGTCTATTATTGCAGTGAATAGTGAGTATGAAAACAAGCTGAATAAATCATGACAGAGAATGTTATTTTGCATTAGAAAAACTAATGTCCAGGCTATAAATTATCTCGTTAGTGATCTGGTTAAATTTGCAGCATAATAACCACGTTTTCGGATGAACACTTTCTCAGACTTAACGAGGTTGGACATGAACAGTATCAATACCACAGTAGAAAAATCGAACCTGAGCACGACAGAGCGCAGCGTATCTTCTCTGCTGCTGGTGCGTCGAATCAATCAGTTTTTATCCCGGATTGGCCGCGCTTTAAGTCTGAGTGGTGCTATCTACACCAAATAATGGTGTTTGTGACCTGCAGTAAGCTGTGCTGAGCCTACTGTTGCTGAACTTTTTGTTGCTAAAAGACGTAACCCCTTGAACGCGCTTAGATTGCTGCTAAGCGCGTTTTTTTATTCGCAGCCATCCATGGCGCTCACCCGTTCAGGCTAACGTTTCGATGTTAACAAAACGGCAGGATAGCCGTTTTGCACAGCTTTAGCTGCCGAAGGCGAACATCATGGACGATGTGAGTGAAAAACATTCCCGATGTTTGTATATTTGCAGCCATCTCTGGCGGATAGGTTCCTAAACGAAAAAATAATCTGCTGTCTTTTGTTCTCACCGAGCTTTTTCCCCTTTTGCCGTAATTAGTCTGTCATCTGTAACTCTTAGTCTACTTTTATCAGGTCCCTGTCCAGAGCTTTAACTTCGCAGCATCTGAAAAAGTGATTTAAGGCATTGAATTTTTTCATGAAGTTCGATGTCTAAATCCTGTAGACTGCTGTAGAACATGGCAGAGTTCATGTGACGTCGCTGAGGCCAGTTCATGGTTCAGCCTGATAGTTTGAATGTAAACAATAGGGTAATTTTTATTGATAACACGCTTGGACGTGCAGGTTCCGATTGCAGAGTTATCGCCTTTTAACGGGATTCATCCCTTATAACAGCAACAATTGGAGTTACAGATGGACAACAAAACGCAAGGCAAATGCCCGGTAATGCACGGCGCTCTGACTAAGTCAGCCGCTGGTGGTACTTCAAATCGTGATTGGTGGCCTAATCAACTAAATTTAAATATTTTACATCAGCACTCTTCTTTATCTGATCCTATGGATCAACCTTTTAACTACGCCGAAGCTTTTCAAAAACTGGACCTGGCCGCAGTGAAGCAGGACTTATATGCTCTGATGACCGACTCACAGGACTGGTGGCCGGCGGATTATGGCCACTATGGCCCATTATTTATTCGTATGGCATGGCACAGTGCCGGTACTTATCGCACCAGCGATGGCCGTGGTGGTGCATCCTCAGGCTCACAACGTTTTGCTCCACTGAACAGCTGGCCTGATAACGGCAACCTGGATAAAGCACGGCGTTTATTATGGCCAATCAAACAGAAATACGGCAACCAGTTATCCTGGGCCGATTTAATGATACTTGCCGGTAACTGCGCGCTGGAATCTATGGGCTTTAAAACCTTTGGTTTTGCGGGTGGCCGCGAAGATATCTGGGCTCCGGAAGAAGATATTTACTGGGGTGTGGAAACAGAGTGGCTGGGCGATAAACGCTACGCTGGCGATCGTGAATTAGAAAACCCATTAGCTGCAGTACAAATGGGCCTGATTTACGTTAACCCTGAAGGCCCGAATGGCAATCCTGATCCAGTCGCTTCAGCTCGTGATATTCGTGAAACCTTTGCCCGTATGGCAATGGATGATGAAGAAACTGTCGCTTTAGTTGCTGGTGGCCATACCTTTGGTAAATGCCATGGTGCAGGTGACGCCTCTTTAGTCGGTGCTGAACCTGAAGCTGCTCCACTGGAAGAAATGGGCTTAGGCTGGAAAAACGCTTTTGGCACTGGTAAAGGTGTTCATACTATTACCAGTGGTATTGAAGGCGCCTGGACTCCAACTCCTACCCAGTGGGACAACAGCTATTTCGATACCTTATTTGGTTATGATTGGAAATTAGTGAAAAGCCCGGCTGGTGCTCATCAGTGGATCCCAACAGACCAGTCTGCCGCAACAGCTGTGCCTGATGCTCATGACCCAGCCATCCGTCATGCTCCAATGATGACAACTGCTGATTTAGCGCTGAAAATGGACCCGGCTTATGAGGCCATTTCGCGACGTTTCCATCAGAACCCAGAAGTGTTTGCTGATGTGTTCGCCCGTGCCTGGTATAAATTGACTCACCGCGACATGGGGCCTTTGGCACGTTATTTAGGCCCTGAAGTGCCATCAGAAGAACTAATTTGGCAAGATCCAGTGCCTGCTGTGACCCACGAGTTAGTCAATTCTGCGGATATAGCCTTACTGAAAAGCAAGATTCTCTCTTCAGGCTTGTCTATTTCAGAACTGGTATCAGTAGCCTGGGCCAGCGCTTCAACTTTCCGTGGTTCAGACAAACGGGGTGGTGCTAATGGCGCCCGTATTCGTCTGGCACCACAAAAAGATTGGGCAGTGAATCAGCCGGTTGTGTTAGCCAAAGTGCTGGCTGTGCTAGAACAAATTCAGGCCTCTTTTAATAACCAATCACAAAGCCGTAAGGTGTCATTGGCAGATATTATAGTGTTGGCAGGTGTTGCCGCTGTAGAACAAGCAGCGAAAAATGCCGGTGTTGCTATTGATGTACCTTTTATTCCGGGCCGCACTGATGCAACACAAGAACAAACCGATGTTGAGTCTTTTGCTGTGATGGAGCCTATAGCTGATGGTTTCCGTAACTATGTAAAAGGCCGTTATTCAGTCAAAGCTGAAGAGCTGCTGCTGGATAAAGCTCAGTTATTAACCTTAACTGCGCCGCAAATGACAGCTCTGATCGGTGGTCTGCGCGTGTTAAATACCAATGCCGACAAATCTTTGCACGGTGTATTTACCAAACAAGCAGATACATTAAGCACTGACTTTTTTGTCAATCTGTTGGATATGAACACAGCCTGGACTCCGGTATCAGCAGAGGCTGAACTGTTTGAAGGTAAAGATCGCAAAACGGGCGCTGTGAAATGGACAGCCAGCCGTGTTGATTTAGTCTTTGGCTCCAACTCTCAGCTGCGTGCTTTGGCTGAGGTTTATGCTCAGCATGATAACAAACAAAAGTTTGTTCGTGACTTTGTGGCCGCCTGGAACAAAGTAATGAATGCCGACCGTTTTGATTTAAAGTAATACCAGTATTCTGGTACTGAGTGAAACAAAAGCAGCTGTTTTTTAACAGCTGCTTTTTTACGTTCTGATCTCTGCTTTTTGGATAAAGTACTTGAAGTGAAATGGTTTTATCTTTAGTTTGGATGCCATTAACACAAGGAATAGTGCGGGAAAATGATGGACACTTTATTCATTGACGCGAAATCTGTTAAACCTCACTCCCTGCGTATTTACGAAGAACTGATTGATATTGAATTGCCGTTAAGTTCAACAGATACAGTTTTCCCAAAAAAGCCAGATACCTTAAGTTATGCTTTTGAAAAAGACGGACTATCGCTTGGCTACTACAAAATTTTGTCTGCAAAGGCTGCTGCAACTCAAGGTTTTATAGTTTTTACCTTACATAAACAGTAAGCCTAAAATCCGGCGGTGGAGCTGAATTACTTTAGGTTGATAACACTCAAAAAGGAGAATCAAGTGCAGGTTAATTTAAAAAAATGGATGTCAGTGGTTTTGCTGGGATTTTCTGTCGGCGCTCAGGCAGGGATCTATTCAGATGACTTATCACGTTGTCTGGTCGAGTCATCAACAACAAACGATAAATCCTTGTTGGTGAAATGGATGTTTACTTCCATGGCACTGCATCCTGATGTAGCGTCCATGTCAAACGTGACAGAGGCACAGCGTGATGCGGTCAATAAAGCAGCAGCTGAAATGTTTATGCGTCTGATGACAGAAACTTGTCTTACCCAAAGTAAAAAAGCCATTCAATACGAAGGAGCTGCAGCGGTAGAGCAAGGCTTTAACGCTTTCGGACAAGTCGCAGGGAAAGAGCTATTCGCTCATCCAAATGTCGCACAAGCTCTTGCTGGTTTGCAAACACATATCGACACCAAAAAACTTGAGACTGTTCTGGGCTTGTAACATGACAAAATCGACAACTGATTCGGGTGCCAATCAACACTCAGAGTTGATCCAGCTCTTAAAAAAGCGCTTTGAAAAACACAAAAACCGCCATGCCAGGCTGGACTGGGCCACTGTACAGCCGCGACTTGAAGCCCATCCGGACAAACTCACATCGCTTTTCGAAATGGAAGCCACTGGCGGCGAACCCGATGTAGTAGGGGTTGACGAGCAAAGTGGCGAGTTGATTTTTTTTGATTGCTCAGCCGAAAGCCCAAAAGGCCGCCGCAGCTTGTGTTATGACCGTGAAGCACTGGATGCCAGAAAAGAACATAAACCAGTAAGCAGTGCGGTAGAGATGGCTGCAGCCATGGGCATTCAGTTACTCAACGAAGACGACTACCGTTATCTGCAACAATTTGGCCCTTTTGATAGCAAAACCTCCAGCTGGCTGGCAACACCAGAGGATATCCGCGCTTTGGATGGCGCCATCTTTGGCGACTATCGGTATGGCAGGGTATTTATCTACCACAACGGCGCTCAGTCTTATTATGCTGTCAGAGGATTTCGTGGTTCGCTGCGGGTTTGATTTAATTCGCTTTGGTGATGATGACGGCTGACTGACTTGAGCAACAATTGTAGCGATCGGGCTTGTCCGACTGTTGCCGGATGACACTTTGAATCAGGCTTCTCTCTTATGTTTTTATTTGACAAAACCCGACACGAAACGCTCTCCACCAGCAGATGGTGTGACGATATTGTTCTAAACGAAATCAGTTTTATTAGCGCAGATATTGAACAATCTTTGACTGCAGAGGCTTGCTGGCCAACTCATCCGCTGGATGCCGAAAGTTACTCCAGAGCCGGCCCTTTATGGTGCGCTTATGCAGGTGCTGCCGGTACTGTGCATGCGATGCAGTTGTTAAGAGCTTATGGTTATCTTGTGCAGGATTTAAGTGATCTGCTGCCAATCATCTATCAGTCCTATTTAAAGCTGCCTGATGTGTCGCTGCAATCTGGTTTGCAATTAGGCGAAATCGGTATTTTGTTACCCGCTTTACTGGCCGATCCGCTCAATAAAGCATTAGAAACCAGGCTGGTGTTATGTATGGAAGCAACATTGCCTTTACCTTTGTATGAGATCACGTCAGGGCAAAGTGGAATGATGCATGCGGCTCTGGCGTTATACCGCAGCACAGGAAAACCCATTTGGAAGGAGTTGTATATCAAAGGTGCCAACGCATTATTAGAGAACTGGCATTTTGATATCGAATCCAAAGAATGGCATTGGGACAGCCAGGTATTTGGCGTAACAAGGCGGTATTACGGTGCTTGTCATGGTGTCGCAGGCAATGCCAATATCCTTTTACAAGGGATCGATTTGCTCGACACCGACTATTCAGAATTAATCGTTTCGCGCACAGTAGACACTCTTCAGGTATCTGCTGTGCAAGATGCTAACAACGCGAATTGGCTTCACTTTGTGAATCCGCCGATTAATAAAATGCTGGTTCAATGGTGTCATGGTGCTGCGGGTATAGTCACGGCTATGGCCAGAACTCCAATCAGCAGTTCTGATTATTCTTCACAACTCGATGATTTGTTACGAAAGGCTGGCGAATTGGTTTGGCAGGCAGGTCCTTTGCAAAAAGGATCAAACATCTGCCACGGTACTTCAGGTAATGGTTACGCTTTTTTATATTTATACCGTCGCTGGGGCGACAGTATCTGGCTTGAAAGAGCACGAGCCTTTGCCATGCATGCCATTAAACAAAGCCACAGTGCTCGGTTACTTTATGGCCAGGGACGTTACGGTCTCTGGACCGGAGATGCCGGTCTTGCTTTGTATTTACATCACTGCATTTCGCCGCAAGATGCTGCTATACCGGGTTTGGATTTATTCTGATAAACAGCGGATCCTGATTAGGATGAAGGATTTATACACAAGATAAGTCATAGTGCGTTAAGTTATGCAGTTTATGGGCACTTTGTCAGCCCCACGAATACAGACTAACGGAGAGGTTATGCATCCGGATATTCAAAGTTATAACCAGAATCAGGCCGGCGAAGAGCAACTGATTTGCCAGCTATTAGCAGAGCAGATTGATACTGCTTTGCCTGACGCTGAGAATAAAATCTGGCATGCGCATCCGGTGTGGTTTCTCGATGGCAACCCTGTAGTGGGTTATAGCAAACTCAAAGGCGGCATTCGGTTGTTGTTCTGGAGTGGGCAGTCTTTTGATGAAGCTGAATTAAAGCAGGAAGGTAGTTTTAAAGCCGCTGAAAAACGTTACAGCCACAGCAGCCAAATCAATACGAGTGATGTGCAGCGCTGGCTGGCAAAAGGCCGTGATATTCAGTGGGATTACAAAAACTTAGTGCGCCGTAAAGGCCAGCTGGAAAGGTTAAAATAATGCTTGGTAGGGGCGGGGTTTATCCCGCCCGTCCAAAATTCCAATCCAATACCGTTGCGGGCGACCCTATAGGTCGCCGCTAACAACGGATTTTCAAGCCTGAACTGGATAGGCGTATTCAGTTAATCCTAAATCTGCCAGCACTTTATCCAAATGTTCGTAAGCTTCTTTTGTTGGGCCAGGATAATCGCCACCTATTGGCACATTACCGACATAACCTATGTCTTTAATGCCTTCTGGTGTACAGAAAAACGCAGCCAGCACTAAACCGCGGAAGCGGCTGAAGGCTTCTGCTATACGCTTAAACTGGGCTGGTGTTTCGGCTGTGTCAAAAGCTATATCGTCCATAATGGCTTTTTGCTGGGCTTTCGTCAGAGCAACAAAAGTTTTACCAAAACGCATCTGCGCTTCATCGTCTATCCAGGCCAGAGCCGACAATATAATGACTCTGTCTTGCTGTTGACGCTCGTAAGGCGCGCTGACCCATTCATCGACTACTGCAGGCACATGCACTTCAGAAGCACTAGGCACGCTGCCTTCACGTGGTACCAGAATATCCGACAGCACAGCCACTAACGTCAGTTGAGCCTGGGTTAAGGTCAAAGGCCATGGCGATTCAGGAGGCAGAATTAAATTTGGATCTTTGCCATACCCTGTTGCTGTAATAGGGGATAACTTCAGCTCTGGCCAATGTTCTGTGCTGGCTTTTGCCGCGCCTATTCCGGCATCTGTGTTGCTGACAGGTGCATTGTCGCAGCCTGTTAAAGCTGCGGGTAACAAGGCGCTTGCCGCTAATGCCATCATCAGTTTTAACGAATCGCGTCTGGTCATGCCGGATTTATACTGCATCTCTTGCTGATCCACAGTGGTGTTATTTTGATCTTTGACCATCAGATCGCTCCTTGTTTTAACTGAGCTGAAAGCCAGGATGAGTTACGCATGGCCAGCGTCATAATAGTCAGGGTACAGTTCTTGTGTGGGTTAGATGCAAAGACGCCGCCATCCATCACAAAGAGGTTAGGGCAGTCCCAGCTTTGACCCCATTGATTGGTGACTGAGTCTTTTGGCGATGCACCCATACGGGTTGTGCCCACTTCATGAATAATTTCGCCGCCTTTTAAAATGGCCTGCTCTGGAGTTGGTAATTCGCCAACTTCAGCGCCCATTTCAGCGAAAATAGCTTTGGCCGTTTTCAGGCCATGTTCTATCTGTTTTAGTTCATGCTCTGACCATTTCCAGTGGAAACGCGCTACAGGAATATCCCATTTGTCTTTCACTTCCGGGTCTATATCCATATAACAATGTTCATTTGGCACCATTTCACCACGCAAAGCAAAGCCGACATAAGCGCCGTAGTTGTGTTTCACCTGGCGTTTTAAATCTGCGCCATAACCCTGGAAATCACCTTGCAGGCCAGCACCTGGTTCACCAAAACGGGCGCCAATTTCAAAGTGATAACCACGAGGGAAATCTAACTCTTTACGTTCCTGCGCTTTATGACCCCACCACGGAATAAACAAATGGTTGGCGGTATGACCATCTTCGTTATAAATCGGACGACCTTTTAAAGCGGGCACCATGGTGCCGATATTGGCGCCTGTGGAGTCCATCAGGTTTTTACCTACCTGACCACTGGAGTTGGCTAGGCCATTTGGAAAACGTGTCGATTTTGAATTTAACAACAAACGCGCTGATTCACAGGCACTTGCAGCCAGGATCACCACTTTAGCTTTGAGTTGGTGCACTGTTGATGTCTTTTTATCAACATAGCTGACACCTGTCACTTTGCCGTTTTCGTCAGTATCGACAGATTTCACCATCGCATCTGTAATCACCTGCAAATTACCTGTGGCTCTTGCCATAGGAATAAGCGAAGTTGTGGTTTGGAAAGCCGCACCAATAGAGCAGCCATGACCACAAGGCGTGGCATAAAAACAGGCGGCTCTGTTATCCAAAGGCCGTGTTAATACAGCACGGTGCATAGGGGCCAGAGGAATACCTAATTTTTTTGCTGCTGCAGCTATTAAAAGCTCGGTAATACGCGGCTTAGGTGGTGGTTGTAATACGCCATCCGACGAAGGAGGCATATCGTCAAGGCCGGTATTGGTACCACAGACGCCGACTAAAGCTTCGGTTTTATCGTACCAGGGGGCAATATCTTCATAGTTAAAAGGCCAGTCGGCACCTAAACCATCACGGCTTTTGCCTTTAAAATCATGTTCGCTAAAGCGTAAAGAATAACGACCCCAGTGATTGGTACGGCCACCTAACATACGGGCGCGCCACCATAAAAACTCGGTGTTTTCTGCCGCTGTATAAGGCTCGTTTGGCACACTCCAACCACCATCAACAGTAGCATCGTAAAAACCAAAGTCTTTATCCGAGTTGCCTGCACCCATCAAAGGGGCTTCGCCGTTGCGTTTAAACATAGGGGTTTCAGTTTTTGGGTCATAGTCCCGACCAGCCTCGAGCATCAGAACTTTATGTCCTGCTTTCGTCAGCTCATAAGCCGCCATGGAACCACCAGCGCCGGACCCAACCACCAGCACTTCAAAGTCAAAATCTTTCATTAGTTCAGCTCTTTAATTTTGATATTTTTGAACCAGACCTTATCGCCATGATCCTGTAAACCTATATGGCCTTCTTTGGCCGCAGCAAAACCCGACCAGTCAGCAAACTTACTTTTCGCGACTAAGGTTTTCCATTCATCACTGCCAATGGTCACTTTTGCTGTTTGTACGTCATTTTGCCAAATGGTCAAAGCAGAGTGTTCCAGGCGAATTTTAGTGCTATTCCACTCACCCGCTTTTTTGTGGGAAGCCACTGGAGATGCAATCATGTCGTATAACGAACCTGAAAGGTGAGTGTCGAGCTTATTGTCCGGGTGGCGTTCGTTATCCAGAATCTGAATTTCCGGCGCGTGGGAGTAGATGTATTTACCTTTTTCATCAGCAAGAATAAGAATGCCACTGTTGCCTACTTCGGCAATTTTCCAGTTCAGTGTCAATTCAAAGTTTTTGTAACTTTGTTTACTGATCAAGTCGCCGCCACCGCCTACAGTAAGGGTTATAGCGCCGTCTTCGATTTTCCACTTCTCGTTCACGGTCGGCTGTTTAAAGGTGCGCCACTGTGACATGTCTGCGCCGTTAAACAACAACTGCCAGCCGTCTGCTTTTTCCTGTGCTGTCAGTTCGTTGTCTGCGGCCCACGAAGGCATGCTGATTACCGAAAGCAGAGTCAATGCTGCTAAGGTTTTATTTTTCATAGATAAAATCAAGTTGTCACTCCCGTTGTCTGTTCAATGCTCTGTTGGCATTATTTGTAGAACCCATCAGCTTATT
Source organism: Gammaproteobacteria bacterium (assembly GCA_018815765.1). Taxonomy (GTDB): domain Bacteria; phylum Pseudomonadota; class Gammaproteobacteria; order Enterobacterales; family Alteromonadaceae; genus Pararheinheimera. Next base: position 36,431 of record JAHIWM010000063.1, read on the forward strand.
ACTGTCTAAAAACAGCATACTGGCCTTTAGCTGGCAAAGAACCAAAGCCTGAATGGGGCAGTTAAATCTTCCCCTTTGTGTTGGTCTGTCTGCCGCTTATAATGCAGTGTAATCGATTTCATTGCTACTCTATAAAAGCAAGTAACGGTAGTAAAATGCAAGCTCTGTTTTCACTTTTTGAGTTGCAACCGCCATTGCTTGCGCTGAAATGTACTGAGTACAAAGAAAAACTTGTCGCAAATATACAAGGCAAAAGCTGCGGTTACTGTCAGACTTAGCAAAGTTTTTTCAAGGAGATCTCTGATGCATAAGTTAGTCCGCTTGATATTGCCGTTAGTGGCTTGCCTGGCTTTTTCCAGTTGGGCCCAGTCTGACGATAAGATGTTGCCTGACTATAAAACAGTGCAGTTGCAACAATTTCAAACACTTCAGCCTTTTACCTTGGCCAGCCTCGACCAAAACAAAGCCACATATATCAAGTTCTGGGCCAGCTGGTGCAAGCCTTGTATGGAGCAAATGCCACATTTTGAAAAGCTGTATCAAGAGTATGGCGACAAAGTGAATTTTGTGGCGGTAAATATCAATATCAACGAAAAACGCCAGGAAATCAGCAAGGTGCAGCAGCGCTTTAAATTGAGTATGCCGATTTATCTGGACCAGCAAGGGCAGCTGGCTTTAGCAATGGGTTTAGTAGGAACACCTTATTCGGTGCTGTTAAACCCTCAGGGTGAGCAGCTGTATAGCTCGCATGAGTCGGACTCTGTATTGGATGGTTTTATTAGCCGGCTGGCGCAAGGCCAGCAGTTACCTGCATCTTCCTCAGACAACCTCAGTGCTGAAAACACAGCTGCACAACAAAAGCTGTTAGCCACATATCAAACCGGAGAACAGCTGGTGTTTTTTACCGCAACCTGGTGTGACTGGTATCTGGCTGAATCCAGACCAGAAATGGCAAAACAATGTAAGGATGCTCAGGCAGGTTTAAATCAGCTGGCAGCTTTGTTGCCACAAAAAAACTGGAGTGGGGTAGTGAACCATTTATGGACAGACGATAAAGCTCTGGCTGAATTTAATACGTTGTATCAGATGAAAGTCCCTTTTCAGATCGACAGCTATGGTGTGTTGTTTCAACACTTTAACGTTCGTAGTATTCCTGTGTTGTTGAAAATAAAAGATGGTAAAAAAGTGGCTGAGATCAGCGATTTTTCAAATCCACAACAAGTGGTAAAGCAGCTGCAGTAAGGGCTAGGATCCTTAGAGAAAGTGGCACTGGCCGTATTACAGGTTGTGCCACATTTCTATGGTTGTAACTTATTTAAATACTGAGTTCAGAAACTTAATCATGTCATCCAAAGTGGGGGTGGCTAAATCTTTAAAGCAGCCATTGGTATAGTCGTTACAGCCGCTGTCGAGAAAACCATGGCCTTTGCCTTCATAAATTTTGAACTCCACCTGTTGTCCTGTAGCTTTAAGCAAACTGACATAATGACTGGCTATTTCAGGAGTCGTCAGGCCATCTTTGCTGCCGACCAATACAAACTGAGGAGGCAGTTTGTAGCCAGCTTCCGACAACAGATACAGAGGCGACACAGCTTTGTAATACTGCTCATGGCTCTCAACGCTAATACCCGCGCCAAACAAGCCACGTGGACTGGCGTTACCCCATTTCCAGAACGGATTTTGTGCTGTCTCAAAGCCGTTTTTTGCACTTTGTAATAAATCAAAAGCGGTGTAACTCAGGATCACAGCCTGTACTTTGGCACCATCACCAGCTGCCACTTGTTCGGCAGTTTTGCCTTTTGGCAGATAGCTTGGAGTGAATTTCTGGCTTTGTGGCGTAAAACCTTTGGAATCCAAAGAGCGGCCTGCCAGCATCACCATAGAGGCTAAATGACCACCAGCGCTGTCGCCTGTCACGGCAATTTTAGCCGGGTCGCCGCCGTAGTTTTGAATATGATCCTTAACCCAAAGTACAGCGCCCAAAGCATCTTCCACTATCTCGTTGACCTTGGTGCTGTTGTTATTATCGCCAAGCAGCCGGTAGTTCATATTCACCACCACAAGATCGGCATGGCTTGCCATATACAACGCCATATCGTTCATAATGGTTTTGTTATTCACAAGCCAGCCACCGCCATGAAAAATCACCAGCACAGGCAAAGGCTTAACGGCTTTTTGCGGGCTGTAGATATCAGTAGTCAGCGCAAAGCCCTTCACCTTAGCCCACTCAATATCTTGATGTAATTTCACTTCATTGAGTGCCAACACCTGCTGGCTAAAAAGTGAAGCGATAAAAAAGATAATATAAAAAACAGCAACTTGCCCCTTGCGCATAAAAACTCCTGATTAGTGTTTGTTGGCAGTTTGCACCACCAGACTTTGGTCTGTTAGCCACGGTTTTATAAAAACATGAATTTGTGGCTATGACCACGCCAATTCGGCACAACAGGCTTTTGTGCGAAAAAACGTTAAGCGGATAAATAAATTGTGAAAGGGGTAGGTTGCAATCGCCGCATGCGGTATTGCAACATAGTCTGGATAGATGATTTAGATCGGTATGAATGGCGGTTGTTGAACCAATACCTGAATACCATAGTCACTGAAATCGAGCCTATCACCGGAAATGCTGAAACAGCTAAAATCGTTGAAAAAGCTTGTCATCTTCGGCTTTTAGCTGCACAAAGTGATGCTGATTACTTTTCTGCGCTTGAGAATAAAACAATAAAAAATGCAGAAACCAAGCTATTGGCTCTGGTTGCTAAAAATAACTAAGGCATGATGTTTAACTGAGACGGCAAGGTCAAAAGCAATCATAAGGAAGTTGATATGTCTAAATCAAAAGTCACCCAACTGGACAATCTGGCTAGAATTCGTTTATCCCAAAATTTTTTCTTACGGGATTTTTTGTATTCAGAAACCGCCGCTGTGCATGGCATAAACAATATCCCTGATGATTTGGAATTGGCTGTAGCGGCAGGCCGGCAACTATGTGAACAGGTGCTTGAGCCCATTCAGGCTGCATGGGGACGTATACATATACGTTCGGCTTTTCGTAGCTGCGAAGTCAACCAACTCGGCAATGAGCTTGGCGCAAATTGCGCAACCAACGAAAGTAATTATGCTGGCCATATCTGGGACAGACGAGACGAACATGGCTTTATGGGGGCAACCACTTGTATTGTTATTCCAGCCTATTTGGATTACTTCGAAAAAACCGGCGATTGGACATCATTAGCCTGGTGGATACACGCGCATGTACCAGCGTACAGCAGTTTATATTTCTTCCCCAAATTATGTGCTTTTAACATCTCATGGTATGAAAACAGACAAAGTCCAAAAAATATAAGTTCTTATGTACAAGACCCGAATACAGGCCATAAAAAACGTATCCTGACAGCGGACGTTGAAAGCGACTATTACCAAAACATTTCGCTTCAACAGCGTTATGCTGCCTGTGAAAAATTATTCTCCTCTAAATCGGGGTCATAGGCGAAATTTACGTGTGCACTTCAGGACCTGACCCTTAGAGTTTTCATATCCCAGTGATCAGGAAATCAATAGCAGCAATAATCTCGGCTCTGAAAGCTTGTAAGTTGGTCACAGGGTTTATCAATAGTTTAGTTGGGACGCTGGTCATTTGGTGAGTCAGAATGACAAAATCACCAGCATCTAAATGAATTCTTGGGCATAGATGCTGAGGGGCCTTTTTATCCATAAGAGCCAATGGTGTGAGTGGTACAACAAGGCGTGTATTCAGCGACTCAAGTAAATCACTTTGAACATCAATAAAGTATGGATATGTTTCAGAAGTACTTGTGTCTGTGTTTTGGTAGACAGTGAATTGCGACATCAGAACACACGGAACGAGTCAGAGAATAGCCCATGCTTTTCTGTCAGTTCATTACAGGCAGCGATAGCATCAGCATTTTGTTCAAGCCACTCTGCTTGTAATCGTTGACTGACTTCGAGTTCCAGGGCTTTTTCCATAGTCGCTGACAAGTTGATATTTAGCCGTTTTGCTTCAGCTAATAACTCGCTGTTTAAGCTAAGGTTGGTGGCCTTTTTTGGGGCTTGTGAGCTATAGGTTGTTTTCATTAGGTAACCGATGCGTATTGTTGATGCGCATTGAGTATAGGTCTAACCAAACCGCCGAACAAGTAATCCATGAGCTAAGTTTGGTTGCTTCTCTTAGTTCAGAAAATATAGGCTCTAAAAAACCTAGTCCCCGCCATCCTTTTTCTTCGCTGGTGCAGCCCCAGGCAAAGTGGTCTTTTGTTTAACTTCTTCGGTTAACTCATTCAGTAAATCGTCAGCCGGGGCGCGGGTTTCGTCTACTTTCTTATTGGCTTTATCTTTGGCCCACTGTTTGGCTTCTTTTTCTAAAGTGGCTTTGTCTTTAATGGTGGTGAAAGGTTTCTTTTGATTGGCGTCAGCCCGTGCTTTGGCCTCTTCAGCGTATTTTTTCGCTGCTTTTAATTCTTCTGCTGATTTGCCGGTAAATTGCTTAAACATATCGTCTTCGGTAAGCATGGCTTCCTGGGTCATTTCAGTAAAACGTTGTTTGGGCTGATTTAATAAATCGGCTTTGCCGGCTTCTACCTTTTGCTTAATTTCTTCGACCGGATCCATGGCTTGTTGTTTTAAGTTTTCCTCCAGCGCGTTTTGCACTGAACCACCGGATAAGCCCGTTTCCATCAGGCCTTGTTGCTGTTCAGATAAGCCTAAACCCTGACCAAGTTGGCCTGCTGCAGCCGCTACTGCTTTTTGTTTTAATTTTTCAGGGCTGGTGTACTCAACCAGCTCTTTTGGCCAACTGGGGGCTATTTTGCCTGCGGCTCCTTCAACCACCTGATTAAATATTTCGGTTTTGCCACCGGACACCAGCAAAATAGCCATTTGGTTATGTTCTTTGTTCCAGACAAAACCTGCTTTTTCGGCCAGATGAGGCAGAGGAGAGTGTTCGGATACCACAAAAAACAGCGGGCCTTGTTGCTGAATAGCAGTGGCAGTATTTAACAAGGTGACGGCGGTGCGGTACTTTTCTTCACCCATTAAAGCCACCATAGGGTCGCGGATCAGCGGGTTTTCAAATAGGTTTACATCCAGCGGGTTAAAACCAACCAGAGGACGAAATAACTCACCCAAAAGTTGGGCCTGTGACGTCATTAATAAAGCCGGCGCAAAGCAGCCGGTTAATAACAAACTACACAACAGCACTTTGATTTTTGACCACAACTTCATGACAGGCTCCGCACCCAAAAACAGCATTGGCTAATTAGTGTGCGCAGGCTAGCAGAAGTCTGATCCGAAACATAGATAGCGTTATTACAGAGCGATAAAAATAATTAAAAGCCCGCAGGATACGGGCTTGTAAATGAATCGCTTATAAGCTCTGAGCGTACTGAAACAACGCCTTGAGGATATTCATTTTTTTCACATCATCGCCCGCTTCATGTGCCAGATTCTCCAGCGCTAAACCGAATTCTTCAAAAGTTAAATTAGGTTTATCCAGGCCATGCGTCAGTTTGTCGCTGCGATACCTTTGCCAGCGTTGTTGCTCCTGATCGGTCAGGCTTTGTGGGTAGTTGCGGGCACGGTATAAAAACAGCAACTGATTTAATCGGTCTTCGCTAAAAAGCACAGGGTTGGAGGCCAGTTGATCGGCACTCATCAAATGCAGCTGTTCCATCCGTTGTTTATCTTCGTTCGAAACAAAACCGTTATAGAGCTGATAATCCGGATTAGTCTCCACACTGTACTCAGTCGGCAGCTGATACAACTCCATTACCTTAGGCTGAATAGCAGAACGGTTTTGCCGTAGCCAGTCCAGATGCTTAAGGCAAGCGGCTCTGTCTATGCCTAAATCGGCAGCACGTTGCTCCGACAAGGTTTTAGCCGGAGATAACACAGGGCACTTGTTGATATGAATAAGCTTTAAGCCAAGCCGCTGCTGGTCTTCGTCTAAATCAGCGGTTTTGGTATATAAAAGTTGCTGTAATGAGGCTAAATCCAGCTCCAGCAAAGGTGTTGGATCGGCTTGCAGGTTGTAGCAAATCACGGCGTTTTTATTGGTTGGATGCGGCGCTAAAGGCACTATCCAGCTAACACAACCCTGAATAGCAGGGAAGCGGCCGGACACATGCACCAACGGCATTAAATTCACTAAGTCAAACAACTTACTGACTTCTGTTTTTTTGCGTAAATCCAGCAGGTACTGAAACAGCTTAGGTTGTTTTTCTTTCACCAGTTTGGCAATGGCGATAGTGGCGTATACATCAGACAAGGCGTCGTGTGCGCGTTGATGCGATAAGCCATTGGCTTTGGTTAAATCTTCTAATTTAAAGCTTGGGCTGCCATCGGCTTTTTCTGGCCAGACGATGCCTTCAGGGCGCAGCGCATAACAAGCCCGCACTATGTCGATTAAATCCCATCTGCTGTTGCCTTGTTGCCATTCGCGGCCGTAAGGCTCGTAGAAGTTACGGTACAGGCTGTAACGCGTGACTTCATCGTCAAAACGTAAGCTGTTGTACCCAAGCACGCAAGTGTTCGGCTGGCTGAAACGCTCCAGAATACGGCGGCAAAATTCGGTTTCAGGCAAACCTTTTTGATTACAAAGCTGTGGTGTCAGGCCAGTGATCAGGGCTGCCACCGGATGAGGTAAATAATCATTCGCCAACTGGCAATACCACATATCGGGTTCGCCAATAGGGTTTAAATCTAAATCTGTGCGAATACCACCAAACTGGGCCGGGCGGTCTTTTTTCGGATCCGCACCCCAGGTTTCATAGTCATAAAAATAAAAGCTGGCCTGTGGTGGTGCCAGTGGTGTCGATGGTTGGCTCAAATCAGTGGCATCCATAAATGCGAAAACAAAGAGCGGGCAGTGTAGCACTGGTAGCTAAAGGCGTCGATTGGGTTGCTATCTGGTCACTGCATTTGCACTCATTTTTGCTTACTGGCATGTTAAGGTTTAAAGTCACAAAAATTTAGCATCTAGTGCTTTTTTACTTGTCTGATAGCCTATATAAAGGTAAAAAGTCGGCCCAAATTTTATTGACGACACGCGACAGGACAACTCATGAAAGAGCGTATTGGTTTTATGCATCAGCCGGGCAGTGCTGTGACAGTGGAATTACCAGACTGGGTGGCGGCTTTTGTCGACTGGCAAAAAACCTACACCTCAGATGATGAAAAAATGGCGTTAGCTATTGAGTTATCTAAACAAAACGTCGAACGTGGTACGGGCGGCCCTTTTGGTACTGCTATTTTTGACCGTGCTTCCGGTCAGCTGTTAGGGGTGGGGGTAAACCGTGTGGTGCCTTTAACCAACTCTACCTTACACGGCGAAACAGTGGCCATTATGATGGCTGAAAAAGCGCTGGGCACTTTTACTTTGGCAACAGACAGCGGTCGCGAATTGTTCACCTCTTGTGAGCCTTGCGCTATGTGTATGGGCGCGGTGCTGTGGAGTGGAGTCAATCGTATGGTTTGTGCAGGGGCTGCAGAAGATGCCAGGGCTATTGGTTTTGACGAAGGTCCGGTGTTTGAACAGTCCTATCAGTATTTAGAAAAAGCCGGTATGGAAGTGGTGCGCCAGTTTAAACGGGCGGACGCCAAAGCCGTACTGGATTATTACAAAAACTCCGGTGGCCGGATTTATAACGGCAGGGATTAACAGGAAGTCTTTCATGCTATTTGTTGTGATGCTGGGTGGTAAACACCCGAAAGCAAAAATTGAAGTCCATGATGTGGTTTTTGTCTCAGGCAACAGCGTTGAAGACTGCTATCCGCAGTTACGCGAGCAATGGTTTGGTACTATGGCCGGTATGCATATCGATTCCTGGATGCAGGTCGATGGAGTAGAAGGCTATCAGGTGCGTTTTTCTGAGCTCGCTCCGGCGGCTGACGAACTGCGGTTGTTTTTTATCAATTTAGGCGGCTATACCCCGGGTGCTTTTGGTGAAGATCACCATTACCTGTTAGTCACCGCCAAAGACAAAGCTGAAGCCAAACAAAAGGGCAAAATGGTTTTGCCGAAAAGTTGGGATAAACCTCATACCGATGCAGTTCTGGATGTGGATGATTGTATTGCCATTGACCAGCTCGACGGCCGTTATGTGCGGCTGATCCCGGGGCAACACAAAGAAACAGTGCATCAGTCGGATTATATTATTTTGGGTTGATGCAGGGCCAGAGCTGATAGCTCTGACCCGTTACAGCTGGACCTGAGCTAATCCTGGCTGGGTCTTCTTTAAAGTTATCACGTACTTTTCGAAGCGTTCCTGCTCGCCTTTTTCCAACTGATTTTGCCGAAGTACACGAGCGGCGTTACGGGCGTAGTTGATGGTTTCGCCCGTTACGCCTGCGCTTTTACTCATGGCTTGCAGTAAGTTCAGTGCTATCACCGGGTTGGTAGGCATATAGTCGAAGGTTTCACAAAACAGCGCCACAGCCCGGCCAAACTGACCCAGGCGGTAAGCGTCAGTCGCCTCGGTATTTATTTGTTTTATTTGCAGCTTTAGGCTTTCGTGTTTGTTCTGTTCCAGTTGCAACATAATACGCTGGGTTTCCGTCAGGAAATCATCGTCATACAACATGGTTTTTAAGCGATCGATACAAAGCTGGCTGGAATACAAGTCACCCAGTTCAAAGTAAGCTTTGGCGGCGTCCATGCAGCTATCGATACTCAGATCATCCAGGCTTAAGTCCTGAATTTGCTGCATCAGTTCGCGACCTTCTTTGATAGCGCCACGACAGGTGCTCATGCGACTGCGTAAAATCACTGTTTCACGTTTAAGCGCATCAACATTAAATCGTTTATGTAGTGCATCTAACAGCTTGGCTGCATTTTGCAGTATCACTGCTTTTTCCAGCAAATTAGCACTTTTGGCCTGATCAACCATAGCCCGTGCATGGTTCAGATAGTTGTCCGCTGTATCGTCAATCGAATGACGAGCACCCTGAACTATTTTACCGGCAATGCGGGCTGCTATATCTGTGTGGCCCAACATAGCGCATAAGTTACTCAGGGTTTTCTGTCTGCTAATATTTTTCGGCGACAAGGAGGCGGCTTTACTTAAGGTTTCAAAGGCCAGCTGATAGCGGCCGTGGCGCACATACAAACGCGATAACCAGTCCAAAGCTTCCACTTTGGTATCACCAAACTGGGTCAGGTCCACCAGTTCAAGCTCGGTATCTTCCCAGCGCTCCAGATAAAAGCAACTTAAGGCATGGCCCAAGCGCGCCCAGCTAAAGGCTTTTTGTTGCAGCACTTTTTGGTAAAAGACTTCTGCTTTGTCGTATTGACCTAATTTAAGTAGCAGTTCGCCTTTTAGTCGCATGGCTTGTTGCGCATAGTCCGGTTTGGTGCGGATCACCAAATCACATTCACGTGAGGCTTCTGCGTAGTCATGATCAAATAAACGGAAAAATACTTTACGCAGTTCTATACGGTGCCGGATGGCCCTGCATATGCGTTCTTCCAATGCAGGGGCTGTAAAAGGTTTTAGCAGGTAGTCGTCAGGCTGTAATTCAATAACACCGTGTACGATCTGGCTTTGTGCTTCAGCGCTTATCACAATAAAGCAGCAGAGTGGGGCCAGTAGTTGCTGCTTTTTCAGCGCTTCAAATAACTGATAACCGTCTTTACAGTCGCCGAGATTGAAGTCACATAAGATAAAATCGAACGGCATTTCTATGCATTTGTGCATAGCTTCGCCCGCGTCTTTGGCCAGATGAATGGCCTCAAACCCCATTTGCTGTAACATTCCTTTTACGGTGGCCCGAACAGGCGCACAGTCATCAATGACCAAGACTTTTTTACAACGAAAAAATGACTGGTCCATACCGGCTTAACTCTTATTATGCGTTTAACTGCTGATTTATAGCGACGAAATTATGTTTCGCATACTAAATAGTCAAATTGATTTTGTAAAGGATGTTCTTTAATTGTTAACTCCACTTATGATTGCTTCAGTTAAATTAGGAGACAAAGGCTTGATAACTTAGAGTATTAGTGTTCAAAGCTATATATCTATTGTTTTTATTGATCCTGATAACCCAGGGAGTGGCAATACAAAAGACTTTTTATCGGGACTTAAATAGCTAATTTGTGATGTTCATTCTTATGGCATAATGGACAGGATCTGTAGGTAGTTAAAGGTTGTACCTCTTTGTTTAAATTCATATTCTCTGTTGCTTTGTTTGTTTTATCTGCAGCTGTCGCTGCTGCACCTGCCAATTTTGATTCTGCCAAAACTATCGCCAGTCGTATTTACGCCCTCGAAAAACAAGAGTTTTATTGTGGCTGCACTATTCGTTGGCAAGCAGGCAAAGGTATTCCAGATTTAAAGGGCTGTGGTTATCAAATTCGCAAAAACGGCCCACGTGCCAATCGGATTGAATGGGAACATGTGATGCCAGCCCAGCAATTTGGCTCACCTTTAGCGTGCTGGAAAAAGGGTGGCCGTGAGCAATGCGGTAAAACAGACGTTTTGTTTAAGCAAATGGAGGCCGATTTATTTAACCTCAAACCCGCTATAGGTGAAGTGAATGGCGACAGAGCGCATTACCGGTTTGGCATGTTGCCGGCGCAGGCGCCGCAGTATGGCTCTTGTGAAGTGAAAGTCGATTTTAAAAGCCGGTTGGTGGAACCTCGCGCTGAAATTCGCGGTGATATAGCCCGTATTCATTTTTATATGGCGGATAAATATCAGCTGCCATTGGCTAAAGCGCAGCAGCAGCTTTTTATGGCCTGGCATCAGCAAGATCCTGTAGATGAGACAGAACGTAAATTACAACAACGTATTGCGCAGCAAATGGGCCATGCCAATGACTTTGTCACAGGCAAAAAGGTTTGGCAGCTCAATTACAAAGTGTCGGGTTTTGGTCTGACTACGCCAAAAGAAAATAGACAAACTGTAGCAGTATCGTCAGGTCAGGTGCTTGGCAATAAACGCAGTAAGCTGTATCACTTAAGTCATTGCAGTGGTTATCGCCAGGTGTCGGAGCGCAATCAGCAATGGTTTGAGTCGGAGCAACAAGCGCTTGATGCTGGCTTTAAACGGGCAGGGAATTGCAGTGCGGAAGCTTCGATAGGCGCTGAAGATTAAACCCTTATTCTTAACGGATTAACGCAGCGTAACTTGCATCAGCCCTGGCGTTCGCGGTACAACCTTGGTTATCTGTAAATTCACTACTAAAATAATCAGGGTACTTTTTATGCGCCGCACCATGTCTTTTTTAGCCTTAAGCTGCTTTTCTGCTCTGGCTCTTGCCAAACAACCTATAGCTATCGTCATACACGGTGGTGCCGGGACCATCAATAAAAGCCAGATGACAGATGCTCAAGAGCAGGCTTACCACGCCACTTTAAAACATGCGGTGGATACAGGCTATGCGATATTGGAAAAAGGTGGCAGCAGTGTGGATGCGGTCACAGCTGCTGTGCTGATTATGGAAGATTCTCCGCTGTTTAATGCCGGTAAAGGTGCTGTCTATACCTATGACGAAGGCCACGAGCTGGATGCGTCCATTATGCGTGGCGACAACCTGATGGCTGGCGCAGCTTCGGGTTTAACTCACGTGAAAAACCCTGTGTTATTAGCTCGTGCTGTGATGGAAAAGTCTGAGCATGTGATGCTCTCGGGTGCTGGTGCTGAGCAATTTGCTAAAGAGCAGGGGCTGGAACTGGTAGAAAACTCTTATTTTGATACAGAGTTTCGCTATGAGGCTTTGAAAAAAGCCAAACAAAGTATGCAAAAAGTACCACATCAGGCACAAAACTACCGCTTAACTGCGCCATGGCAAGCTGAATGGAATATGGGCACTGTTGGCGCTGTGGCTATGGATCGCAGTGGTTTATTAACTGCAGCAACCTCTACTGGCGGTATGACTGCAAAACGTTATGGCCGTATCGGTGATGCGCCAATTATTGGGGCAGGTAATTTTGCTGATAACGCCAGCTGTGCGGTTTCTGCCACCGGTCATGGTGAGTTTTTTATCCGATATCGTGTCGCATCAGATATCTGCGCCAGAGTGAAATATCAGGGCATCAGCGCCGACAAAGCGGCTGATCAGGTGATCCAACAAGAGCTGGCGAAAGTGGGTGGCACTGGTGGTGTGATTTTGATTGATCACAAAGGAAAAGTAGGCTGGAGCTTTAATACCGAAGGCATGTACAGAGCAAAAAGATCCGAAGGTGAAGCGGCAGTGACTGAAATTTTTAAAGACAGTCCGACCAAATAGCTCACGCTGGTCTAAGCTTAAGGTGTTGTGAAAATACGACACTTTTGAGGGGCTTATGGACTTATTAAAAATATCCGATCATATGAATCGTCACCCTGTGACCTTTACCGAAGATATGTCTGTCGAAGAAGCAGTGAATAAACTGATCCTCGCCGAACAATTGGGCGGGCCTGTGATCAACAAAGAGAAAAAGGTAATAGGTTTTGTGTCTGAGCAGGATTGTCTGTCCAGAATGTTGTCATGCACTTATCACTTACAGCAGGCCGCTTCGGTCAAAGACGTGATGCGTACCGAAGTGCTGACGGTGAAGTCGTACCACGGCATAGTGGACTTAGCGCAAACCATGCTGATGTCCAAACCTAAGGTTTATCCTGTGGTGGATGACGATGGTTATCTGCTTGGGGTGATTAGCAGAACTGATGTACTTCGTGCCATCGACTTAGAACTGCACTCCCATTACAAAGCCGTCAGTTGACGTATTTCCAGTAAATGCACCGTTTTAAGCGGTGCTTTTACTGGATCTAAAGCCCCTGAACTTGGTAGCATGTCGCCCCTATTTATTGAGGGCCTTGTGTTGACCGACTCTACTGCTAAACCTGCTGTTGCTAGCAATCACCTTAATACGGACGCTGAAATTTCTGTTGCCGCGCTTACCAAAGCCATTGCTAATTCTTTATCCAAAGATCAGCACCGTTTTCGCCAGTCTTTACAGAACATTAAAAAGCAACAGGACGAGAGCAAACAGCAGCAGTTAATGCAGCAATTGTCGGCAAAAATTACCGCCTCTATGCAGCTACGGGCTCAGCGTTTGGCTGCTGTGCCAACTATTGAATACCCGGCTGAACTGCCTGTTGTAGGTAAAAAAGACGATATTAAAGCCGCCATTGCCAAACATCAGATAGTGATTATTGCCGGTGAAACCGGTTCGGGTAAAACCACCCAAATTCCAAAAATCTGTTTAGAGTTAGGCCGTGGTGTTGCTGGCATGATAGGCCATACCCAGCCACGACGTTTAGCCGCTCGTAGTGTGTCTGCACGTTTGGCTGAAGAGCTGAAATGCCCTGTTGGTCAGCAGGTGGGTTATAAAATCCGTTTTGGCGATCACACAGCGCCCACTACTTTAGTCAAACTGATGACTGACGGTGTTTTGCTGGCAGAAATTCAGCAGGACAGATTTTTAAATCAATACGACACGCTGATCATCGATGAGGCGCACGAACGCAGTTTAAACATCGACTTTTTATTGGGTTACTTAAAGCAGCTGTTGCCGCGCCGCCCTGATTTAAAAGTCATTATTACCTCGGCCACCATAGATCCAGAACGTTTCTCCAAACACTTTTTTGATGCGCCTATTATTGAAGTGTCAGGTCGTACTTATCCGGTGGAAACCCGATACCGGCCTTTGGCGGAAAACGACGATAAAGATGCCGATCAGCTGCAATCTATCTTTGATGCAGTCGAAGAGTTATACCGCGAGCCACCTGGCGATATTCTGATTTTCTTAAACGGTGAGCGCGAAATTCGCGACACAGCAGATGCGCTGGAAAAGTTAAAACTGCCTCATACCGAAGTGTTACCTTTGTATGCCCGTTTAAGTGCAGCCGAGCAAAACTTAATTTTCCAAAACCATGTCGGTCGCCGCATCGTACTGTCGACTAACGTGGCTGAAACCTCACTGACAGTGCCAGGTATTCGTTATGTCATAGACCCGGGCACAGTGCGTATTTCACGTTACAGTTACCGATCCAAAGTACAACAGTTGCCGATTGAAGCCGTCAGTCAGGCCAGCGCTAATCAGCGTAAAGGCCGTTGTGGTCGTGTGGCCGCTGGTATCTGTATTCGGTTATACAGCGAAGACGACTTTAATGGCAGACCAGAATTTACTGATCCTGAAATTCTGCGCACCAACTTAGCCTCTGTTATCTTACAAATGCTGGCTTTGGGCTTAGGTGATATTCAGGCTTTCCCATTTTTAGAGCGGCCGGATAGCCGTTTTATTAACGACGGTATTAAGCTGTTAGAAGAACTGGGAGCAGTCAAGCCTCAGTCCAATAGTCATAGTTTGCAAATGACCGACTTAGGCCGGCAAATCAGCCGTTTACCCGTCGACCCACGTTTAGCTCGTATGGTGTTTGCGGCGACAGAACAGAGCTGTTTGCAGGAAGTGCTGGTAATTGTCTCGGCTTTGTCGATTCAGGACCCACGCGAGCGTCCTTTGGATAAACAGCAAAAAGCCGATGAATTGCATGGACGTTTTGCCGATCCGGATTCAGATTTCAGTGCCTGGTTAAAACTTTGGGCTTATCTGCAAGAGAAGCAGGACGAGCTAACCAATAACCAGTTCCGTCGTTTATGTAAACAAGAGCTGTTGAACTACCTGCGGGTACGCGAATGGCAGGACTTATTTGGCCAGTTAAGCCAAATTTGTACCGAGCAGCAATGGATCCTGAATTCGCAAGTAGCATCCTACGAGCAAATCCATAGTGCTTTACTCACAGGTTTATTAGGCCAAATCGGTAGCCGCGACAGCGACGCCGATTATATGGGCCCACGCCAAAGCCGCTTTTTTGTTTTCCCTGGCAGCAGCTTATTTAAACGTAAACCTAAATGGGTGATGGCCGCTGAGCTGGTTGAAACCTCGAAGCTTTATGCTCGTGCTGTAGCTAAAATTGAGCCTGAATGGGTTGAACCTGCGGCTATGCATTTAGTTACCCGCAGCTACAGCGAGCCGCACTGGGAAAAGAAAAAAGGCGCCGTAGTGGCTTATGAACAGGTGTCTTTGTATGGCTTGATCATTGTCGGCAAACGCCCTGTGCTGTATAGCAAAATAGACCCTGCTACCTGCCATAACATTTTTATCCGCAGTGCTTTGGTGGAGCAGGATTTAGGCCTGAACGAAAGCTTTTTAGCCCATAACCAAAAGCTGATTGAGCAGGTCACAGAGCTGGAAGAAAAAGCCCGCCGCCGCGATATTCTGGTGGATGAAGAGACTTTAGCGGCTTTTTACGCTGAAAAAATTCCGGTCTGGGCCAATAACAGAGTGGATTTTGCTAAATGGTGGAAAGAGGCCAAAGCCAAAGATGCCAAATTGCTGCATCTGGATTTAGAGCAGCTGTATAAGCGTGATGCCTCTGAAGTGACAGCTGATAAATTCCCAGAGTTCTGGCGTCAGGGCAATTTAACTTTACCTTTGGATTATCATTTTTCACCTGGCGCGCCAGATGATGGTGTAAGTCTGGTGGTGCCGTTGTCGTTATTAAATCAGCTGGAAGAGCAGGGTTTTGATTGGCTGATCCCGGGCCTGCGTCACGATTTATTGGTCGCATTGATTAAATGCCTGCCTAAACAATACAGACGCAACTTTGTGCCAGCACCAAATTACGCCGATGCGTTATTACAAAGCATTAAACCCGAGGACGGGCCTTTGCTGGATGTGGTCAGTAACAGATTAAAGCGTATGTCGGGTGTGACTATTCCTGATGACGCCTGGGAGCTTTCCGGTATTGAAACCCATCTGAAGTTTAACTTTAAGATAGTGGATGACAAAGGCAACACCTTAAAACAAGGCCGCTCTTTGGCGCTGTTAAAACAAGAGCTGCAAGGCAAGGTGCAACAGAATTTAAGCCAGGTAGCAGAACGCGGTATAGAGCAGGACAAGCTAACACAGTGGTCTTTTGGCCAGTTGCCGCGTGAATACATCAAAATGCAGGCCGGTTATCAAATCAAGGCTTATCCGGCTTTGGTGGATAACAAAGATTCGGTGTCTATTAAGTTATTGGATAACGCCGAACAAGCGGCTGAACAAAGCAAGCTGGGTTTGCGCCGATTGGTGCTGTTAAACGTGCCATCACCTGTCAAATACCTTCAGGAATCCCTACCGAACAAAGCCAAACTCGGTTTGTACTTTAATCCTTTTGGTAAAGTGCTGGAGCTGATAGACGACTGTATTGCTGCTGGTGTTGATCAACTGATCAGTGAACAGCCCTGGCCTGAAACCGAAGCTGACTTTACCGCTGTCAAAGAGAAAATTCGCGCTGAGCTGGGTGAAACCGTGCTTCGTATTGCACTGAAAGTGGAGCAGATTTTAACCCTGGGCCATGAAATTCAGAAAAAGCTCAAAGGTAAAGTTGAGTTAAAACATGTGCAGGGACAGGGCGAAATCAAGCAACATCTCGACTCTTTATTGTTTAAGGGCTTTGTCAGCACTCATGGTGCGGCACGTTTGGACGCTATTTTGCGTTATCTACAGGCACTGCAAAAACGTCAGGAAAAACTGCCGGTAGACCCAAATCGCGATCGCTTGATGTCACACGAATATCAAAAAGCAGAAGACGCTTATCAGAGCCTGTTGGGTAAATTTGCTGGCCGCACTATCCCGGAGCCGGTGCTGGCCATCCGCTGGATGCTGGAGGAACTTAAAGTGTCCTTATATGCTCAAACTTTGGGAACACCTTATCCTGTGTCAGTAAAACGCATTTTACAGGCTGTCAGCGAGTTAAAATAGAGTAAATTTTTGGTTGTTTTTTGGCAAATCGTTAAATACGCCATACACTTAAGTCAAACGCATCGATGCGTTTGGATGGAGATCACAAGGATGCAGACAATGGAACTGAAGCAAAAGAAGGTCATGATAGTGGACGACGAAGATTTTATGTTTCGTCTGCTGGATTTAGCTTTGTCACCTTTTTATCAGGTTAGTTATGCCCGAAGTGGGGTTGAGGCCTTACAACTGGTGTTGCAGCAGCAACCTGATCTGGTGATGATGGATATTTGTATGCCTGGACTGGACGGACTGGACACCTGTCGCCTGTTAAAAAATGCCCCTGAAACCGGTCATATTCCAATTCTGATGATGTCTGGCCTGGATACTCCGCGTGACGAAGTAACAGCGCTGGACGCTGGCGCAGACGCTTTTGTCAGCAAACCAATCAGCGCCAGACATATTCAGATGTTGGTGGACGATTTACTCTGCAGTCATTTGCACAAATAAGCCTTTACAGCGGCTTGTCGCGGATCTATAAAAGAAGCTAGTCCAATAAATGCAGTAATACAGCTTATGTTAGGCCACAGTGATAAACGTAACTACTACCGTATGATGGTCAATGCTCAGGTGCAACTGATGATCAACGATCCACAATCGGGCCGGGTGATCAACGCCATTTGCCGTGATTTAAGCTCTACCGGCATGTCGCTGGAAATAGATGAACCGCTTGAAATGGGCATTATGCTCTATATCAAAATGCAAAGCTCCAACCCCAGTATTCCGCCTTTATCCGCCCACGCTAAAGTAATGCGCTGCGCTCAGGAACAAGAAGATTGCTACCAGTTGGGTGTGCAGATTATAGAGCTGAATTAACCGGGTTTTATGTTATTTTGGCTTGCAGCTCATTAGCTGCGCTTCATAACCCCATTGCACAGTAAAAATGCCATTTTGCTCTGATAGCTTTTCATTTCTGCCGACATAACTCTGATCAGCTTGCTGATACATTAAAGAGACCTGATCACCATAATCCGCAATCAACGTAGCTGGTGTAGTTGGGTAATAGCGCACTGAGATTTCATTAGCAGGATTGTTTTCACAGCTAAGCAGCAGCTTTTTGCTGATGGGCACCAGTTCATAACGCGCCTGTAACTCGGCGATACGCTGGATATAAAGCGTTGAAGCACAAGCTTTTTTATCTTCTTCTTTCCAGCACTCCGCTTTCCCTTTTACCCAACCGCGCTGTTCAGCTTTTAACAAAGGTGGTTTTTCATTAACAGCTTTTAATAACGCCTGCTGATACACCTCTGCCAGTTGCAGATCTTGTTTGAGCAGCTCAGAGTCTGAACAAATTAGCTGATCAACAGTACCTAAGTCTTTGGCCAGGCAATTGATTTGGCTGTCTGCAGCGGCCGCCTGAAGCTGAGCTGTGGCGAGCAGGGAGGTGACGATTAGTAAAAGTTTCATATTCCTATCCTTTTGAATTTGCTTTGGTAACAGTGTCAGGGAAAGTGGGGCAAATCAAGTTTGGTGACTAAATAATTCATACATCCAGAACAGCTTTTGGGTTTGTTTAAACGCTTTCGCCGTTGGCGAGCCGCTTTCTTTTGCGTCGCCAAAAGAAAGTGGCGCAAAGAAAAGGCGACCCTGGCCGCTGCGAAAGCCCGCTCAAAAAAGTGCG
>JAHIWM010000064.1 GCA_018815765.1 Gammaproteobacteria bacterium
GCGGTCAGCCAAAGAATTTGTGTACTGGTGGCATCATTATCGAAGGTCGGAATATAGTCCACTTCAGTGCCGTACAACTGGCCTGGCTGGCGAGGTCGGCTAGCCATATCAGTTCTTTTACTCCAGCCACCTGAAGGGGTCTGAAAAGACAAAATCACTCGAGCAATACGGCTGGCTTCAGCAGATAACCAGAAGGCCGGGTTGGGTTCGGGCGGAAAACCAAACTTCAGATCTTTGGCAGGTAAGGTCGGAGCGTGTTGGTCCAACTGAGTCAATTCTTGCTGTAGTTGCTGTTGATCCAACTGCAGCAAATACTCTGAACGCGCAAAGTACTGCTGCCACTTTGGATCCGCTGTCAGCTGATCCCGCCAGGATATAGTGAGTGGCTCGCTAGCAGAAGTAGCTGCAACAAAACTCAGAGACAATACAGCTGCACGCAGCGCTAACATCTTAAGCCTGATTCAAAGCGGCACCACGCCGGCACAGCTGCAATGCTAATCCCCAGGGGTCACGCAACATCAATAGCAAAGAGCCGTCAGCTAAATTCACTTCATCCACCTGTTGTGCACCGGCCTGCTGCAACCTTTTGCTATCGGCATAGGGGTCGCCGCTGACGAGAGCCAGATGCAATAACAAAGGATGCATGTTCGGATAATCCGGCACCTGATCGGCCGGGTTGCAATAAATCTCCAGCATCATCTGGTCGCTGTCATCGACCAGAAAATGCGTCTGAGCCTGATCCGGTAAAGCACGCCTGACACGCAGCCCCAAATGCTGACAATACCAGGCTGCCATGGCTTTGGGTTCGGCGACATTTAACGCTACATGCTCAAATCTCATGCTGCTTTTCCCATCAACTTAAAACAGAAAATCTGTGGCTAAAAACTGGGATGAGCCTTGTTTAATCATCTCTTTCATCAAGGCTATTTGTTCAGGGTTGTATTTACAGGCAACCAGAGTGGGGATAGAAAACTGCAGCAAAGCATCTTCCACCGACAGTGTCCCTTCAGCTGAGTTTTTCCGGCCGGTAAAAGGGAAACTATCCGGACTGCGCTGGCATTGGCTGTTGATATTAATACGGCCGACCTGATTGGCGAACATATCCACCAGTTCACCTATTTGCTTTGCGTCCTGGCCAAAAATACTCAGCTGCTGGCCAAAATCAGAATGGATCACATAATGGATCACTTCGCTGATATCGTCATAAGGCACTACGGGTACTAAAGGGCCAAACTGCTCTTCCTGATACAACCTCATCTGACTATTAACCGGATACAGTAACGCCGGACGCATTAACGAGCCTGCGCTTTGACCGCCTTCAGGATTGATAACCTTGGCCCCATGACCAATAGCATCCGCTATTAAACCTTGTAAAAAGTCAACTTTGCCAGGCTCAGGTAAAGGCGTAATTTGCACTTTGTCGGTCCAGGGTAACCCCAGTTGCAAAGCACTGATGGCCTCTGACAGTTTTTGCACAAAAGCATCGGCAACTGAACGCTGTACAAAAAAGATTTTTAACGCTGTGCAGCGCTGGCCATTAAAGGACAAAGCTCCCATCACAGCTTCTTTGACTGTTAAATTTAAATCGGCATCCGGTAACACTATGGCCGGGTTTTTCGCATCCAGCCCAAGCACAGCACGCAAACGATGTGGTCGCGGATGCAGTTTTTTTAAATCGCTGGCGCCTTTATTGGTGCCGATAAAAGCAAATAAATCCACACTGCCACTTTCCATTAAGGCGCCGACAGTTTCACGGCCACGACCGTAAATCACGTTAATGACACCAGGCGGAAAGGATTCAGCAAAAGCCTGCAATAACGGCTGGATTAATAACACACCGTATTTAGCAGGTTTAAAAATAACAGTATTGCCCATGATCAAGGCCGGGATCAGAGTGGTAAAGGTTTCATTGAGCGGGTAGTTAAAAGGCCCCATACAAAGCGCGACACCTACAGCAACCCGGCGTATTTTGCCTAAAGTGCCCTGCTCTATGACAAAGTGGCTGGCGCTGCGATCCTGTTGCTTTAAGGCTTGTATCGTATCGCGGATATAATCGCAGGTGCGGTCAAACTCTTTGGCGGCATCAGGCAAAGGTTTACCAATTTCCCACATCAATAAGCGGATCACAGCCTCACGTTGCAACAGCATAGCGGCAAGGAATTTCTCCACGGCCACCACACGTTCCATCACCGCCATCGAAGGCCAAACACCACGGCCTAAATCATAAGCTTTTAAAGCTGCATCCAAAGCAGCTTTGGCGGCGGCTTCGTCCATTAAAGGCGTAGCACCTAACAAAGTGGGTGTCAGTTCACCTGAGCTGCTTCTAAGCGCAACCGGACTATAGACAGGAGCTAAGTCACCTTGCCATTGACAGAGGGTGCCGTTCAGTAAATAGTCACGCTGCTCTATCGGACCTGAGAGTTGCCACTGGGCCGGAATTTCAGCCTGGGTTGGAAAATACAAAGACAGATCAGCAGACATGACAAACTTCCTTTTAGCTAAATGTAGTTAAATTAAAACGGCTGGAAAAACTACGGAATTGCTCTTTCGTCACAATAGCTCCGGTGTGTTCTACCACAAAACTGGCTAAAGCCGCGGCGTACTGGCATGAGGCCAAAGGCGATAAGCCATTCAGGCGACCTGCCAGATAACCGCCATTAAAAGAGTCTCCCGCTGCTGTGGTATCTACGACTTTCTTCACAGGCACAGCCGGACTCTGGAAACTTTTGCCATCGCTATAACCCAGCACACCAGCAGGACCATTTTTGACGATGATTTCTTTGACACCTAACTTCTGCAATTGCGCCAAAACATCAGCTGCACTAGTACTGCTGTACAGCACTTTATGATCGTCCAGCCCAGGCAAAGCTATATCTGACAAGGCATAAGCCTGATCAAAATTAGCCCGGCAAATTTCGGCATCAGGCCAAAGTGCGGGCCTGTAGTTTGGGTCAAATACAATTTGTACGCCCTGAGCTTTTAACTCTTTAATCAGCGCAAACAGATAATTACGATCGTCCAACGACAAAATAGCCAGACTGATACCTGAGAAATAAAACACATCCGCAGGCAACAAATTGGCAATGGTGTTGTGCTGACGAAATAAGGCCAGGCTTTGTTTGGCCGCTGAACTGTCGCGCCAATAAACAAAACTACGCTCACCAAAACAGTCGGTGTTGATCATATATAAACCAGGCCGGGCTGTTTTTGTGCGAAGCACCAGGGAGCTGTCGAGTTTTTCCTGTTCCAGTTGGGCGATCAGTTTGTCGCTAACTAAATCAGTGCCTACTGCAGATAAAAACTTCAGATTCAGCTGCTGCGGCGCACTGCGTTTACAGTACACAGCAGTGTTGTAGACATCCCCGGCAAAAGCCTGATGGTAGACGTTATCCACGAGCTGGAATAACTCGACCATACATTCGCCAAAAATAATGACTTGTTTCATTGATGGATCCTTAAGTTCAGCCTCAGGCAACCTGGCTATGTCGTACCCGGCTTTGTTCTGCCACAGCAACAGACTGACGGGTTATTTCAGTAATAGCCGCCCAGTTTTGCTGTAACACCAAATCTTTAGGCGACAACCATGAACCACCAGCGACAAACACATTAGGTAAAGCCAAAAACTCTGCCAGATTATTGAGCTGCACACCACCTGTTGGGCAAAATTTAACCTGCTGAAATATACCAGCCAGAGCTTTCAGCATCTCGATACCGCCAGCTAAATGTGCAGGGAAAAACTTCAGCTCAGTTAACCCCATCTCCAGCGCCATTGCCATTTCAGATGGCGTAGCCACACCTGGCGCTAACGCCAGCTCGGTATTCATCATGGCTTTGAGCAAATCCGGGGTGCTGGCCGGGCTGACCAGAAACTGTGCACCAGCTGCTTTGGCGTTATTGGCATCTTTGGCCGATAAAATGGTACCTGCACCGGTTAAAAGCTCCGGCACTTCAGCACGAATAGCACTGATGCAATCTAAAGCTGCAGCTGTGCGCAACACCACTTCAACAGCTGTGACTCCACCTTGTTGCATTGCTTTTGCAATAGCCACAGCCTGGGCTGGTTGCTCGGCCTGAATAATAGGCAACAACAAGCCACCTTTGAGTAAGGAAGATAAAGAGTTCATGCAAGATCCTGTAATAAAGCGGCTACATCAGTGCCTTGGGGTGCTAAAAGTAAGGGGCAAAGTTGTTGGTAGGCTGTTGTCAGTTCAGTTTTAAAAGCTTGCGACTGCTGCAATGTTGCAGGAAATACCGCAGACAAGGCTAAAAACAGAGCTGTGTCGGCTGCCGCATCATCTGTGCACTGGGCTGCAACGCCTAACAACACAGCGGCTAACGGATCCACCAAAGCCGTATCAGGTTGTTGCTGATAACGTAGCCGGATAAATAGCAACCAACTGGCCACCACCAAACTTAATAATTGAATGGAACGGCCACTGGCTAAGTTATCCATAATGACAGGAAACACCCGCATCGGCAGCTTTTGCGAGCCATCCCATGCAATTTGTGCCAGTAAATGCCGGATAGCCGGATTATCAAAACGCTGGAAAATATCAGCGCTGTACTGTGCCGGGTTTAATTCAGCCGGTGCATGGAAAGAGCCAATAATTTCTTCTTGCGCCAGCTTTTGCACAAAACTACGCAGATGTTTGTGCTGCATTGCATCAAACACAGTTTCCAAACCACATAAAGAGCCTAAATAAGCCAAAGCCGAATGGGGTGCGTTAAGTAACCGCAGTTTGGCTTTTTCAAAGGCTTTGACATCCTGAGTGTAAGTAACCCCGACCTGATGCCAGGCAGGTCTGTGGGCTGGCAGAATATCTTCAATCACCCATTGACAGAATTTTTCACGTTTAATAGGCCAGTTGTCCTGATACCCCAACTCTGCCGCCAGTTGTTTCGGTAGCATTTCATCTGTGGCAGGCGTAATGCTGTCAACCATAGTGCAAGGGCATAACAGCTGCTGTTCCAGCCAGTTGGCCAAAGCCGGTTGCTTTTGCCGGGCAAAAGTAAGCAAGGCATTACGGAGTTTATGGCCATTGTCGGTCAGGTTATCGCAGCTCAGCACGACAAAAGGTGGCACATTGGCGGCGAACCTTAACGCCAGCGCCTGCACTAACAAACCTATAGCTGAACGAGCTTTCACGTTAGTTTCTAAATCGTGTTGAATATCGGCATGGGTTAAATCCAGCTCACCTAACGAATTTAAGCAGTAACCTTTTTCTGTGATGGTTAAAGTCACATAATAGCTGCTTGGTGCTGCTAAACGTTGCAACACCTGCTCGTACTGCTCTGCAGCCACCAGCAACTCACGAATAGACCCCACAACCTGATATTCAGTTGTTTTATCCAGCAATACCAGACTATACAAACCCTGCTGCGGAGTTAAAGCTTTGGCTAAATCGTTGGATCGCATCGATACCACAGAAATGCCCCAGTCACCGCCGTATTTCAGCGCGAGATCTGTGTACCAGGCCTGATGCGCCCGAAAAAAGGCGCCAGGGCCAATATGCACTATGCCAATACCTGTAGTCGCCGGATCATAAGTTGGCAGCTTCAATTTGCCTTGCAACTGCTGCAGCAAGGCTGGCTGTAAACCTGGAATATCAATACTCATGGCTTGTCCTTTTAATCCAGCTGATAGGCTTGTTTTACCAGTTGATAAGTCAGTTGCTGTGCCAGTTCATGCGCTTCATCTTCGTTTAAGCGATGTTCAGCCACCAAACCAGCTAAAAAGCGACAATCAATACGACGCGCCACATCATGACGGGCCGGAATAGACAAGAAAGCCCGGGTATCGTCGTTAAAGCCTACTGTGTTGTAAAAACCTGCGGTTTCAGTAACCTGATGACGGAAACGCAACATACCTTCCGGGCTGTCATGGAACCACCAGGCTGGACCCAGTTTTAAAGCCGGATAATGACCAGCCAAAGGCGCCAGTTCACGGGCATAGGTAGTTTCATCCAGGGTGAACAGAATAATTTTCAAAGCGGCATTGTTGCCGTATTTATCCAGCAGAGGTTTTAAGTTGCTGACAAACTCAGTCGGGCTTGGGATATCCGCGCCTTTGTCGGCACCAAAACGTTCAAAAATCGATGGGTTATGGTTACGAAACGCGCCAGGGTGAATTTGCATTGTCATGCCATCTTCAATGCTCATCCCGGCCATTTCGGTCAGCATCTGGCCACGGAATAACTCGGTTTGCTCTTTGCTGGCAGTACCGGATAAACACAGTTGAAACAAAGCGCTTGCTTCATGCTCTGATAAATTGGCTGTTTTGGCTGTAGGGTGGCCGTGATCTGTCGCTGTAGCGCCATGATCGCGGAAAAACTGCCGACGGATACGCAAAGCCTGTAAATAACCTTGCCAGCTATGTGTATCCTGACCTGTTTGCTCAGCCAGTTTTTTGATATTGGCAAGAAAATCAGCACGGTCAGCGTCTATCACATCGTCAGGTCTGAAGGTGGTGATCACCCGTTTTTCATAACCCGTGCCTTTTAACGCGGCATGGTGTTTCAGCGAATTCACCGCGCCTTCGGTAGTGGCAATCAGTTCGATATTAAATTTATCCAGCAAAGCACGGGGCTTAAATTCAGGTTTCACCAACTGTTCATTGATGCTGTCGTAATACAAATCAGCGGTATCGCTGTTTAATGCATGCTCTAAACCAAAGACGTCATGAAATACGCTGTCAAGCCAAATGCGTGAAGGCGTACCACGGAACAAATGATAATTTTTGGCAAAAGTGTGGAAAATTTTGCGGTAATCGGTTTCAACCGGTGTGCCGTCTTTACTGCGAATACCCAAAGATTCCAGCGAAATCCCCTGGCTGTACAGCATACGGAACACATAATGATCCGGCAGCAGCAACAGGCTGGTCGCATTGTCAAAATTGGCATTACTGGCGAACCAGCTTGGATCGGTATGGCCGTGTGGGCTGACGATAGGCAAGTCTTTAATGCCGGCATACAAACGTCTGGCTATGGCGCGAACTGTTGGATCGGCCGGAAATAATCTGTCTTGATCAAGCACTAAAGGTTTAAAGTTGGCCATATAAATTCCTTACAGGGTCACGCCATTTTTCCAAATGGCTATTTCTTTGTTGTCTGATAATTCGTTTTGGGTCTGCTTGCCTGAGGCGATATCGATCAGGTAGCGGAAAAACTGGTAGGAAAAATCCTGCGCATTCTGGCCTTGTTGCAACAAAGCGCCGGCATCAAAATCTATCCATTGGGGTTTACGTTTGGCTAAATCGCTGTTGGACGAAATTTTTACTGTAGGCACAGGGAAACCCAGAGGTGTGCCACGGCCCGTAGTAAACAGCAGCATGGTCGCGCCGCTGGCCGCTAATGCTGTAGACGACACTGCGTCGTTGCCAGGGCCTTGCAGCAAAGTTAAGCCTTGTTGCTGTACTAAAGCGCCATACGGAATAACCTGCGTCACTTTGGCAGAGCCACCTTTTTGAATGGCGCCTAAAGATTTTTCTTCCAATGTAGTTAAACCACCGGCTTTATTACCAGGGCTTGGGTTTTCGTAAACTGGCTGTTTGTTATCGATAAAGTACTGCTTAAAGTCGTTGACCAAAGTCACTATGTCGGAAAACACGGTTTCGTTGACAGCACGGCTCATCAACACCTGTTCGGCACCAAACATTTCAGGAGTTTCGGTCAGCACTACTTTGCCACCTGCGGCGCAGACTAAATCGGCAATACGGCCGACCAGCGGATTCGCAGTTAAACC
The DNA here is from genome assembly GCA_018815765.1 of Gammaproteobacteria bacterium. GTDB lineage: Bacteria > Pseudomonadota > Gammaproteobacteria > Enterobacterales > Alteromonadaceae > Pararheinheimera. The sequence goes on from JAHIWM010000064.1 coordinate 7,741, forward strand.
ACTTAAGCCGTCGGAGCCACCACATTTCATGCCAACCACTAAATCGGACACAGGACAGGCTGTGCGCTTATCTTGCTGCATCAGTTGGATAAGTTCAGCCGCAGCCTCTAAGCCTTGCTCTAATTCGTCTTCCACTTGCTGGGCATTAAAAGAGCGTAAACGGCTTTGATCCAGTTCAGGGCAGGCTTTAAGTAAAGCCGCCAGTTGATTGTTTTCGCAGCCTAAACCCAGCACCAGCACAGCACCAGCATTGGGGTTTTGCATCAAACCAGCCAATACGGCGCGGGTATGGTTTAAATCATCACCTAACTGAGAGCAGCCAAAAGGATGAGTGTAAGCAAACACTCCATCTGTTAAGCCCGCAAACTGTTGATTGGCTTTTTCGGCTATTTTCATTGCCGCACGATTGACACAACCTACGGTATTTACGATCCATAACTCGTTGCGGGTACCGACCCGGCCGTTGGCACGGCGATAGCCCATAAAATGGCTTGGCAATTCGGTTGGGAAAGCTAAATCGTCAGCCGCACAGCCCTGATACTGGTAGTCAATTTGATCAGATAATAAGGTTTTCAGATTATGTGAATGCACCCAGCTACCTGCCGGAATATCTTCTTGCGCAACCCCGATGGCGTAGCCATATTTGATCACAGCTTCGCCTTTTTTAATCAGCTTCAACGCCACTTTATGACCAGGCTGAATATCCTCTTTTGTAGTGATCTGCGACCAAGGTTCAATTAATGGCTGGCCTGAAGCCAAAGGTTGCAAGACCACCAGCACATTGTCGCGTGGATGCACCTGCAACAGGCTCAACTGAATAGCGGCCGGATCGGCAATATGTGGGCTACAACCTTTTGTTTGTTCTGTCATTTTCAACCTGCTATATAGCTTGTCTATCGGTGGCAAACTTATCTTAAAAAATACTAACTGCCCTGCTTTAACAGAGCTGCGGTTAATGCTTTACCATTCAGACTGACGTTTTCCAGTTTAAAATTACTGGCATGTTCCAGTGCACCTAAGCTCGCTTGCTCAAAGCTGACATCCGTCATACGGATACCGCGTATCCCAGCTCGGGGTAAACCACGAATTTCAAAAGCACGCTGGGCTTTTTTTACTCTGAAATTGCTGATACTCAGATCCTTGACTTGAGGTAAAAACTGACCTGCATCACCTTCTTCATAGTAGAAATTGATCACAATAGCGTCTTTGACTTCGCCAATTTCAATGTCATCTACTGCGATTTGTTCAATTAAACCGCCGCGCACTGAGTTGGTTTTAATACGTAAACCCCGCTCCAGATCCGGGCTGCTCATACGACAACGCCGGGCAAATATTTGTTTAGCACCGCCTGAGATTTCGCTACCAATGACTACACCACCATGACCGGATTTCATCAGACAATCCTGGATCACCACTTGCTGTATAGGTGTCGCTAACCGGCGGCCATCGGCATTACGGCCAGATTTTAAGGCGATGCAATCGTCACCTGTATCAAACAGGCAGTTTTCGATCAGTACACGCTGGCAGGATTCAGGGTCACAACCATCGGAATTTGGACCATGGCTGACACAATTCACGCCACGGATCACTACGTCTTTACAAAGCACAGGATTGATCAGCCAAAACGGCGAATTACGGATAGTCACACCTTCAATCAACACTCGCTCACATTGATAAGGCTGAATAAAAGGCGGTCTTAATCTGTTATTGTCCAGAATACGTTTTTCGACCGGAACACCAGCTTCAGCCATAGCAAACAGCTGATCACGACCTGGTTTTTGATCAGTTGCAGGGTCAAGTTTCCAGGGCGTATGTTTCCATACCCCTTTCCAGGGCCACCAGTTCTGACCACTGGCATTACCTTCCAGAATACCTTCACCTGTCACCGCAATATTCTGCTGCTGATAAGCATAAATTAATGGCGAAAAGCCCATCAGTTCCACCCCTTCCCAGCGGGTGAATACCAGAGGTAAATAAGCTTCTGGATCGGTAACAAAAGATAAAACAGCGTTTTTTTGCAGATGCAAATTGACGTTGGATTTTAAATGCACTGGACCAGTAGACCAGACCCCTTCAGGTACAACAACCCGGCCACCACCAGCCTGATGACAAGCCTCTATAGCCTCTTTAATGGCTTTATCACAACGCTGGTTTTGTTTAGCGCCAAAAGCAGTGATGACAAAATCGCGGTCTGGAAAGGATGTAAGTTTTAAATCCCGCAGTATTTGTTCTGCAATAGCCCAAACAGGGTCCACAACTTTAGCAGCCGCAGCCGTCACTTGAAAACTCAGCAAAGGCTGCAACGCCGCAGTAGCGACTCCAGCTTTGAGTAAAAAACGTTTTTTCAGATCAGGTTGCAGCATCCGTTATTCCATCTTTGTTTTATCTGCACAAAGCTATTGGAACTCGTCTGCTTTATGCCTGTTTAAACAGCATAATAACGCATTTGCCACCGGTAGCAATAGATTGACATAAAATTTTGCCACCGATGGCAACTGGTCAGAGAACTTCACAAAGAAGATTCCATTATTGAAATCAAAGCGGTTCTAAATACGGTGAAACTCAGGCAGCACAGACTCTGTTGCGGCCTTGTTGTTTGGCCTGATACAAGGCCTGATCCGCTAAAAACAGCAGTTGTTTGGCATCATTCAATTCATCACTGATAGCAATACCAATACTGACCGTAATACTGATGCCTTCAGCTATATGAAGCCAGTCCAACGCCATAATCTCCTGTCTTAAGCGCTCACAAACTAACTGCGCTTGCTCCAGACTGGTCGATGGCATCAATAAAGCAAACTCTTCACCACCCCAGCGGGCGGCACAGTCGACTGAACGGGAATGCTGACGGATTTTTTCAGCTATTGCTACTAATGCCAAATCTCCGGCGTTGTGTGACCAGGTGTCGTTGATCTTTTTAAAGTGGTCTATATCAATAAAAGCTAATACCAGGGGTTGTTTCAGTCGTTGTGAACGGGTGAATTCTTTACTCAATACTTCATCAAAAGCACGGCGGTTGGCAAGACCTGTTAAGCCATCTTGTCGGGCTTGTAACGCCAAAGCTAAAGTCTGTTGATGTAACTGAGCTAATAAAGCCGACTTTTCTTCATCTGCGGCCTGCAGGCTATTAGCTTTTTGTTGCAGCTCTGCAGTTTTTTCCGCCACCTGCCGCTTTAAACGTTGCTCTGAATGGCGCAGGCTGGACATACGCCAGTACACCAATAGCAACAAAAAAGCGATGATGGATAGCCCACTTAACCATTGAAAGTTACGGGTTTGCCACCAGTACGGATGTTTAATTAATTCTATTCGTGCAGCTTCGCTCCATTTTCCACCAGGATTTGCTGCCTGCACCTGAAATTCATAACGACCCGGCGCCAGGTTGGTGTATTCAGCAAAGTTCTGTTGGCCTCTGTCCAGCCAGTTCGCATCAAACCCAATCAGCTGACTACGGTAGTGGATCCGGCCAGGCATGACATAACCTAAACCTGCAAAATGTAACTCCACCCTGTCGCTGTCAGGAGGTAATTCAATGCTGTCGCTTATTTTTTGCGTGACACCATTCACCAGCAACTCTTCCAACACTACAGGAGGAGTTGCTTCAGCAAACACAGCCAAACGATCGGGCTGAACTCTGCTGACACCAGATGCTGTGGCAAACCATAAAGCACCATCCTGAGCCAACATAGCGGCTGGATTTGAGCCGCCATTGGCCTGAGCGCTGAGCATGCCGTCACTTTCGCCATAGAGCTCGTAAGCAATACTGGCCAGAGTGCCATCAGCAACCGCATTCGCATCCTGTTGACTAATACGTAAAATGCCCCTGTTGCTGCTCAACCAGAGATTGCCATGTAAATCGGCCTGCACCTGGAAGATTTTATCAAAAGGAATGCCCGCCTTGCGTCCCACCAAAGACAGCTCAGCCGTATCTAATCTATATCGCACTAAGCCCCGGTCTGTCGCCAGCCACAGCAATTTTTGTTCAGCTTGTTCGAAAAAATCAAAAGCATATTCGGTCTGATCGAGCTGCGACAAAGGCAAAGGCTCAAACTTGCCTTTAATCAGACGGGTTACACCTGTCCCTGTCCCCACCCAAAGCACATCTCCAATTTTGTGCAAAGCCACCACAAAGTCAGCCGTTAACCCCTCGCGGGTGGTGTAACTAAGCATTTTATCGCCCTGATAATGGTTCAGCCCTTGTGCTGTACCCAGCCAGATGGAACCATCCTGCAAAGGTAAAATAGCCCGAACCTCGTTGGATAATAGGCCTGAATTGCGGTCCAGCAGCTTTGTCAGCTTGCCATTACTGTACTGAAAGACCCCTGAGGAGTATGTCCCCATCAGCACATCACCCGTTGATGTTTCCGCCAGACTTAATACCGATTGTTCGGGAATAAGGTTAGTGTCGGTCAGCAGTTTGCCGGCTTTATAGCGCGCCACTCCACGCGCCGTACCTATCCAGATACTGCCGTCCGAATGTTGTAATACAGTACGGACAAAATTATCAGGCAGGCCCTGTTCTGTGCTTAGGGTGGTAAAAGGGGCGTCGCGCAAACGGAATAAGCCGCCGTTGGTACCTAACCAAATGCTGTGTTCATTATCTTCATAAATGGTCAATACCCTGTTGTTAGGCATGCCGTGTTTAGCTGTCAGCTGTTCTAAGCCGTAATTACTTAAGCGGAAAATACCTTCTTCAACAGTGCCTACCCATAAATCACCATGGTGATCAACCAATAATCTGGAAATGGCTGTTTGTTGCAGCTCTGGCCGCACCAAAACAAAGTCTTCACCTTGTTGCTGATACAAACCACGTTCAGTTCCAAGATAGAGCTGGTTTTTATAAAAGGCTAAAGCAAAAATGGGTAGTTTTGGGCTCTTTGCCACAGAACTCAGTTTGCCTTGATACAAATAGGCCAGACCTTCGGCCGTACCTACCCAAAGCCCTTCTTTATCATCATCAATCAGGCTATAGATGGTATTGCTGGGTAAGCCATGGTGTCTGGTCCATTGCTGACGGGAGCCATCAGTTTGCAGGCAAAATAAGCCTCCACCTTCAGTGCCCACCCACAACTGTCCTTTGGCATCGCCCCGCACTTCATTGACTAATGAGGACACAGGATCCACAGGCCGCCATTGCTGATCCTGCAATAATGCTAAACCACCACGGGAACCCCCTAA
>JAHIWM010000065.1 GCA_018815765.1 Gammaproteobacteria bacterium
AGCTTACAGGCCAAAGCCTTAGGTAAACGCACCTTGTATTTATGCGCCAGCCCCGACTACCTGCAAAAATTCGGCACACCAGCTACTGTGGCTGAACTGCATCAACACCGCTGTTTAGTCGGCTCTGTCGATTTCTGGCGTTTTGAGCAACAAGGCCAAAAACTGCAATTTAAGCCCCAACCTTATTTACGTTGTAATAGCGGCGTAGCTTTAACAGATGCAGTACTCAAAGGTTTAGGCATTACCCAGTTACCGGATTATTACTTGCAGCCTTTTTTAGAGGACGGCCGTTTAGTGGCCTTATTAGCAGAACAACAACCGTCCGACGAAGGCATCTGGGCTTTGTATCCGCTGAACCGGCATTTGCCCGTCAAAGTGCGATTATTGCTGGATTGGTTGCAGCAAGGACTGAGAGCTCAGGATTTATCCGCAAATACTTGATTGATCGGACAAAGTCACCGCTTAAAACTAGCTGCCGCAGTTTCTTGTTCACCTGCGGATACAAGGTGTTACATCAAAGCGGAAGAAGCTAATTTGGATAAAAATTTCTGCTGTTTCTTTTGCATACTAACTAATTTCTTCACTAGAAGTAGTTTGATCAGACGATGTTTCATCTGCTGCATAGTCTGACCCCCATACGCAGTTTCTACCTGACCAGAGTTACTGCAAGCTGTTGCCTTGGAAAATCTTTCCCTTTGCGGTTGTTCAAGTCGATGAACAATCGCCATTTCTGCGTCAGCCAGAGCAGGGTTTAACGCCAGGGACAACCCAGATGACAGGCTGAACCAGAACAGAATAAAGGCAAAGCAGATCAGAACTGCGCTTGTTACATAAGCAGTCATGCCAGAAACATACAGAGCAGAGGTCTTTTTTAGCGCAACTCCATACACTGATTGTTGCTCAGCTAAAGGCTCAAAACCTGTATCTGAGCTTATTCGCCCTGTTAAGAAACAGACTGAGCCGGATGCAAAAAGACGAGCCAGTGGTGACTCAACAGACAATTCATTTACTTTCGCTTCAGTTCTCACCAGACAAGTCTCCTTACTATCTAGCCTAAAAACACAAGATTTTACCTTCTGCTTAAAAAAAATTTGCAATTAAATGTTACTAAACATGTACTGAACCAGACACCTTAAGCCATCACGAAAAATAACCCCAATTCCTGTCGATTAACCTCATCTGCAACCGACTAGCTGCAAATTTGTTTAGATTTGCTACCACTCAAGTCCGCTAAAGCAGGTAAACTAGCACCGCCTTTTTCGGGCCGTTTTAAACAAGGAATGCTGTGAATGTCTGATTACTCCACTCATGCGCCTAAGTCGCGTATTTCTACCGGCGAATTTACTTTGCTGGTCGCGCTTTTAATGTCGATTGTGGCCATCTCTATTGATGCTTTATTGCCTGCGCTGGACGCTATTCGTGCAGATATTGCCATGAGCCACCCGAATCAGGCGCAACTGGTGGTCAGTGCCTTGTTTTTGGGTATGGCTATAGGCCAGCTGATTTGTGGGCCTTTGTCAGATGCCACTGGCCGTAAAAAAGTATTAAACGGCGGTATAGCGCTGTTTTTAGTCGGTACTGTGATTTGTTATTTCGCTACCGATATCAACACCTTATTATTTGGTCGTTTTGTTCAGGGGTTAGGCGTGTCTGGCCCCTATGTTTCGGCTATTTCTATAGTGCGGGACAAATACTCTGGCAATGATATGGCGCGTATTATGTCGCTGGTGATGATGATTTTTGTCATGGTGCCAGCTTTAGCACCAAGCCTGGGTCAGGCGGTGTTATGGATAGGTTCATGGCGTGATATTTTTATCCTTTATGTATTTTACGCGCTGCTGATTGTCGTCTGGATTTTCTGCCGTTTAGAAGAAACCTTGCCAAAAGAACACCGCATTGCGATGAGCACTAAAGGCTTTGCTGAAGGCTTTAAAGAAGTGATCAGCAACGTCCCTACAGTGTGCTACATGATTTGTATGGGTTTATTTTTTGGCAGCTTTATTGGTTATCTGAATTCGTCGCAGCAAATTTTCCAGGACTTATTTAAAACGGGCGAGCTATTTACTTTGTACTTTGGCTTGCTGGCCATAGTCTTTGGCGCTGCCTCTTTGGTCAATTCACGCCTGGTGCAAAAATGGGGCATGCAGCATTTATCTAACCGCGCTGTCTGGGGCATTATTATTAGCTCAGCGCTGTTTTTAGTACTGCACCTGGCTGTTAACGTGCAATTGTGGATGTTTGTAGTGTATGCATCTGTGCTGTTTTTCTGCTTTGGCCTGGTGTTTGGCAATATCAACGCCATGGCAATGGAACCTATGGGCCATGTGGCCGGTATAGCTGCTGCTATTATCGGCTCTACCTCGTCCATTATGTCGATGACGATAGGCACAGTGATAGG
>JAHIWM010000007.1 GCA_018815765.1 Gammaproteobacteria bacterium
GCGTACCCATTATTTCGTTCGGATCAACGATAACAATATCGAGTTTAATGTGAAAGAAATTGAACGCAATTTAGTTGAAGCGGCCCGTACCTGGGAAGACAAACTGGAAGCTGCACTGGTTGGCCATTATGGTGAAGCCCGCGGTCGTGAACTGGGTCGTAAGTACTTAACGGCTTTCCCGTCGTCTTACAAAGACGAAATGTTGCCAAACGATGCGCTGGTCGACATCGAAAAAATAGAATCGTTAAACGACGAACACCGACTGGACATGCTGTTTTACCGTCCACAGGAAGAGCGTAACGACAGCAAAGCCGTGCGTCTGAACCTGTTCCACAAAGATCACCCAATCCATTTATCAGATGTATTGCCAATACTGGAAAACTTCGGTTTACGTGTGATAGGTGAAACCCCTTATGCCGTGCGTTGCCCGGATGGTTCTGTCAGCTGGATTTTAAACTTCGCGATGGAAGTCAACGGTGCTATGCCAACTGACTTTGAACAAGCGCAGTTATCTTTCCAGGATTCGTTTGCCAAAGTATGGAAAGGCGATCTGGAAGACGACGGCTTTAACCGTCTGATTTTAGGCGCTGGTTTAACAGGCCGTGAAGCTTCGTTATTACGTGCTTATGCTAAATACAAACGTCAGATCGGCGGTACTTTCAGCCAGTCTTACGTAGAAAACGCTTTTGCCCGTTATCCAAAACTGGCGCATTTGTTAGTGCAACTCTTTAACACCAAGTTTGATCCACAAAACACCGGTGACGTTGCTGCTATCGAAGCCATCGAAAAACAGTTAAACGAGCAACTGGATAGCGTAGTGAACCTGGATGATGACCGTATCATCCGTCGTTTTGTTGCCATGATGTCGGCTACATTACGTACTAACTACTTCCAGCCAAATGCCCAAGGCCAGCAGAAGAGCTACATCTCCTTTAAGGTGAAATCCTCTTTAGTGCCGGACATGCCTTTGCCAGTGCCGGCCTTTGAGATTTTTGTGTATTCACCACGTGTTGAAGGTGTGCATTTACGTGGCGGCAAGGTAGCCCGTGGTGGTCTGCGTTGGTCCGACCGTCGTGAAGACTTCCGTACTGAAGTTTTAGGTCTGGTCAAAGCTCAGCAAGTAAAAAACACTGTGATAGTCCCAGTAGGTGCTAAAGGTGGTTTTGTTTGTAAAAAATTACCAGAAACCGGTGGTCGTGAGGCTTTCTTAAACGAAGGTAAAGAATGTTACCGCACCTTTATCCGTGGTTTGTTGGATATTACGGACAACATAGTGCAGGGCCAGATTGTTCCGCCTAAATCTGTTGTACGTTTAGACGAAGATGACCCGTATTTAGTAGTCGCGGCTGACAAAGGCACAGCGACGTTCTCTGATATCGCCAATACGATTTCTGCTGAATACAATCACTGGTTAGGTGATGCCTTTGCATCAGGTGGTTCAAACGGTTACGACCACAAAGGTATGGGTATTACAGCCCGTGGTGGTTGGGAGTCGGTGAAACGTCACTTCCGCGAAGTAGGCATCGACTGCCAGACCACAGATTTCACTTGTGTCGGTATAGGTGATATGGCCGGTGACGTCTTTGGTAACGGCATGCTGTTATCCAAACATATCCGTCTGCAAGTGGCATTTAACCATATGCACATTTTTGTTGACCCGAATCCTGATGCAGCAAAAACTTTTGTTGAGCGTGAGCGCATGTTTAACTTACCAACCTCTACCTGGGATGACTTTGATAAGTCATTGATCTCAGAAGGTGGTGGTTTGTTTATGCGCAGCGCCAAGTCCATCAAGCTGACACCACAAATTCAGCAGATGTTAGGCACTACAGCCGTCAGCCTGACTCCTAACGAATTTATCCGTGCCGCATTAATGATGGAAGTGGATCTGATTTGGAACGGTGGTATCGGTACTTACGTCAAAGCGACGGACGAAACTCATGCTGAAGTCGGTGACCGTGGCTCTGAAGCTGTTCGCGTCAACGGTAAAGAAGTGAAAGCTAAAGTTATAGGCGAGGGTGGTAACTTAGGTACTACTCAACGTGGTCGTATCGAATACGCGAACAACGGTGGCCGCATCAACACTGACTTTATCGATAACGTCGGTGGTGTAGACTGTTCAGATAACGAAGTAAACATCAAAATACTGTTAAACGCTCTGGTGGCCAGCGGTGATATGACGCTGAAGCAACGTAACGAGTTGTTAGCTGCTATGACCACTGATGTGGCTGATATTGTTATTAACGATTGTTACCGTCAAACTCAGAGTATTTCTGTGTCTTCAGTGCTTGGCGCTGAGCAGATGAAGGAATACACCCGCTTTATCCATGCTTTGGAAAAAGACGGCAAGTTAAACCGTGAACTGGAGTTTTTACCTTCAGACGACGCCTTGGCTGAACGCACTGCCAAAGGCCAGGGTTTAACCCGTCCTGAGCTGGCCATTCTGACCGCTTACGGCAAAATGGTGATGAAAGAGTGGCTGGTGTTGCCGGAAATTTATGAAAACAGTTACTTCAAACGTCATCTGTTTACTGCATTCCCGAAAGTGCTGCAGCAAAGTTATGCCAAAGAGATGGAAACTCACCCGTTAAAAGCTGAGATCATCGCCACCAAACTGGCTAACCTGATCGTCAACGATATGGGTGCTAACTTTGCCCAGCGTATGATGGAAGAAACAGGTTCTTCTATTGCTGAAGTTGCAGTGTGCTACACCATAGCGCGCGACTTATTTGACGTAGAAGCGGTATGGAACAAACTGGAAGAGCTGGATAACCTGATCCCTGCAGCGCTGCAAATTAAGTTATTCCACCAGTTGCGCCGCACTATGCGCCGCACTACACGTTGGTTCTTACGTCATCGTAATAAAGCGCTGGATATTCAGCAGACGATAGATTTCTTCAAACCTGCTTTTGTTGAAATCAGCAATAACCTGCAGAAATTACTAGCCCCGGCCGAAGCTGAACAACTGGCAGCTAACGAGCAAGCCTTTATTGAACAAGGCGTGCCTGCGGATGTAGCCCGTTATTTAGCTCAGCTAAGCACCTGTTTCTCTGTGATGGATATTGCCCAGGTGGCAGATGCAGAGAAAAATGGCCTGCTGCTGACTGCAGAAATTTACTTCAAACTGGGCGATCGTTTAGATCTGCACTGGTTCCTGGAGCAAATTACGCAGCAACCAGTGGCGAACCATTGGCAGGCTCTGGCTCGTGCTTCGTACCGCGAAGAGCTGGACTGGCAACAACGTGCGCTGTCTGCTGTAGTTGTTCGTGGTTGTGGTGGTGCTTGTGATGCAGAAGCTGTGATCGGCAGCTGGATCACAGAACATGAACCAGTACTGGCGCGCTGGCGTCAAATGCTGGCCGAGTTCAAAACCACCAAGAGCCATGAATTTGCCAAGTTCTCAGTGGCTTTGCGTGAGCTGATGTTACTCAGCCATCACTGTGACCCTGTGAAATAATTCAGCTTCCAGCTAGAATACACCGGCTCTTTTTAGAGCCGGTGCTTTTTACGGCACACTAAGATTTTAACTTTCCCCTTTACTGACAAAAGCAGGTTGTTATGTTCTATTCACTGGCGCGTTCTTTAATGTTTTGTACAGATGCTGAGTTTTCACATCACCTGGCCCTTGGCAGCTTAAAGCATTTAAAAAATACCCCGGCATCCTTGCTGTGGCGTCAGGATTTACCGAAGAAACCTGTGACAGTAGCTGGTATTCATTTTGATAACCCTGTGGGTTTAGCTGCGGGTTTGGATAAGAATGCCGATTGCATTGACGCTTTTGGCCAGATGGGTTTTGGTTTTATTGAAGTAGGTACTGTGACACCACGACCTCAGGTGGGAAACGACAAACCACGTTTGTTCCGTTTACCTGAAGCCAACGCCATTATTAACCGCATGGGCTTTAATAACAAAGGTGTGGATTATCTGGTTGAGAACGTAAAGAAATCGAGCTACAAAGGTGTGCTTGGCATTAATATCGGCAAAAACAAAGACACACCCAACGAGCAGGGCAAAGACGACTATATCGAATGTATGCGTAAGGTCTATGCTCACGCCAGCTACATTACCGTGAATATTTCTTCACCTAATACACCGGGTTTGCGGGATCTGCAGTTTGGTGATGCGTTATTTGATTTGCTGCAGGCAGTCAAAAACGAGCAGTTGGATCTGCAAGCGCAACAAGACAAATACGTGCCGGTTTTTGTCAAAATTGCGCCTGATATGGACGAAGTCGCAGTGCAGCAAGTGGCTGAGACTTTGCTTCGCAGTAAAATGGACGGTGTGATTGCAACCAATACCACCTTGGATAAAAGCGCGGTGCAACACCTGAAATATGGTAATGAAATGGGCGGTTTAAGTGGTTTGCCGGTGCAGCAAAAGAGCACGGAGATTATCCGTCAGTTCCGCGCAGCTTTAGGCCCACAGATGCCAATTATTGGGGTAGGGGGCATAGATTCAGCCAAAGCGGCACAGGAAAAAATGGACGCTGGTGCTAACCTGGTTCAGGTGTATTCCAACTTTATTTATAAGGGCCCAAGCTTGATCAAAGAGATCGTCGAGAGCCTGAAATAAGCCATATGCCGATCAATTTTGGATCCCTGATTATTAGTCCAAAATAATCTTTAACAGCGTATAAAAACAGGTGTAGAAAGGCAACATCTTGAATTCACAAGGATTGAGTATGTTGTCTTTATGCCCTGACTGGTGCTGGCAGTATTGCGATGAGCAAGACCGTTTGGTGTTGCAGTTATCAAACAGCCACCATATTCAAACGGCCTTCAGTGCCAAAGAGCTGAACCTGAAGCCAGAGCAGCTAAGCTTGTGTATGGAACAAGCACAGCTGTTGATGGATTTTGCTGAAGCGTTGGAAGGCTTGTTGCCTGACAGCGAATTACTTGCGGTGGCTGTACAAGCCGTTGCGGCCTTAAGTTTTGTCAAAGCCCCTGCACAAAAAAGTCACTTATTTAATTTCTCAAGTATTGAAAGCCGCACAGATTTAATGAGTATCGCTAAACTGGATGGCTTGAGCCGCGCTAGAGTTTTATTGGTAGCCAAAGCTGATCCTATGGTGGATTGCCTGCTGCTGGAGCCTATGGAGCTTTTAAACGGTAAGCAATTGTCTGCTGGCCAGTTAGTACGGGTGCAACAAAACCGCTTGATGCCAGTACAGTTTGCTCCTCTTTACGCCTTAACCGCCTGACTTTGCCAAAACCGTTTAATAATTCACCAACTGCCAAGTGATCGGGCCAGATTGCTCTGGTGATCCGTCTGGCAACAGGTAGAATAGGGCTCATTTTCAACCTTGGGTTTAAAAGCTGTGCCAAATCAAACGGATCCTTTCAAGGATATTCGCCCTTATTTTGACCATGAAGTACCAGAAGCGATTAGTCGTTTATTGGACGACGCCGATTTTTTGCATGCTATTTTAAATTACCGTCTGGCCAGCTGGCCTAAAACTATCCGTTATCTGTTTACCCCCGTATTGCGTTGGTTATTGGCGCGTAAAGCCAAAGGCTTGCGCACGGTCTCTGATGTGCAGAATATGGTGGCCGATTTTTTACAACAAAGCCTGCAGAAAAGCTCTGCTGGCGTTAGTGTCAGTGGCCTTGAGCATTTGGATCCAAAACAATCCTATTTATTTATCTCGAACCACCGGGATATCGCTATGGATCCGGCGCTGCTGAACTGGTGCCTGCATCAAAAGGGTATGGACACAGTACGTATCGCTATTGGCGATAACTTGCTGAAAATGCCATGCGCCACTGAGCTGATGAAGCTTAATAAAAGCTTTATTGTGAAGCGCTCTATCAAAGCTCCACGCGAAATGCTCAAAGCTCTGAGCCATTTGTCAGCCTATATCAAAGATTCGCTTGAAACCGGCCATTCCATCTGGATAGCGCAAAAAGAAGGCCGTGCTAAAGATGGTTTGGACCAAACCGACGAAGCGATTTTGAAAATGTTTTTTATTGAAGGTAAAAAACGCGGTCTGGATTTTGCGACTTATATGCAGTCGTTAAATATTGTGCCTGTGTGTTTATCTTATGAATTTGACCCGCTAGACCAGGCCAAAGCCAACGAGCTGCATCAGTTGGCCAGTACAGGCGAATACAAAAAGTCGGAGATGGAAGATATCCAAAGCATAGTGCAGGGCATAGTGGGCCAAAAAGGCCGGGTGCATGTGCATTTTGGCGAAGCCATTCAGGCCTGTTGCCAGGAGCCTGCTGCATTAGCTGCTGAAATAGATCGTCAAATCTGGGCAGGTTACCGTTTGTATCCGGTGAATTATTTAGCTGCAGAAATGGACGTTGAGCTGGACCCGGGTGAAGAAAGCCTGTGGTATCAAACCAAAATGGCGTCCTTGCCTGAAGAGCTGCGTCCTTATGTGCAGCAAATGTATGCAGCACCGGCACGAAAACAACAGCAGACCTTAGCCCAGCAAGAACAGCTGGCTACGCAACATAAGGAGCTGGAAGATGGCACGGCACATCAGTTATAAATACAAAGGTGAGTGGAAAAAGATCCCATTCAGCTATGACAAATACGCCGACAGCTTCGAAGCAGTAGCAGCAGCCGAAGGCATAGACTTAACTGCATTTCGTAAAATGGAGCAGCAGGTGGCTATGACGGCCAAAGGCACAGGTGCATTAAAGGACTATCGCAAAAATGCCTTTGTAAAAATGGGCTTTAGCGAAATTCTGCTACTGCGGGATGATCAGGAACCTTTTAATCTCTGAGTATTCGCCTTTTCACATATCATCCACTGAAAGGATAAGCAGTAACATGGATAGTTCTGTTTCTGATAAAACTCGCCTAGATGGCTTGGACACACTGCGTGCCATCGCTATTATCATAGTGCTGATGTATCACTACAAGGTCGTTGTCAGCCCTGAAAATTTGTTTGGCTTTATGAGTACAATGGGCTGGACAGGGGTTGATCTGTTTTTTGTATTGAGTGGCTATTTGATTGGTAACCAGGTTCTGTCGGCCTTTGCCAAAGGGCAGGATTTTTCACTCAAGCTGTTTTACATTCGCCGTTTTTTACGCACTCTGCCGAATTATTATTTTGTGCTCGCGCTTTATTTCCTTTTTCCAGTAGCGCTTGGCGGCACTGCGACTGCACCGCTCTGGTCATTTTTGACTTTTACTCAAAATCTGGGATTAGGTCCGGGAGAAACTTTTACTCACTCCTGGTCGCTCTGTATTGAAGAACAGTTTTATTTAATCTTTCCCATAATTGCATTACTCATCGCGTATAGTCGACGTTCTATTTGCCTCGCCTGGACAGCTATTGTTGGCGCTATGTTGCTGGCTATGTTTCTGCGCGGATTTAATTGGTATACACATGGCGAAGAGAACATCTCCGCTCGATCTTTTATGGAGCATATTTATTACTCAAGCTTTACCCGCTTTGATGAATTACTGCCTGGCGTGGCCATTGCTTTATTAAAAAACTTTCATCCTACTGTTTATGCAGGATTATTACGCAGAGGTAATCTGCTATTGCTCGCCGGACTGGCCAGTGTGGGATTGATGTTTTATGTATTTCAGAACTATGAGTACATCAGAGGCTTCGGCCGCACATTTCAGGTGGTGACCTTTGGTTATTCATTTCTGGCAATCAGCTTTGCTATTCTTGTACTCGCAGCGCTGAGCCCTGATTGTTGGCTGAATCGCATACGAATTCCCGGTGCCACATACATTGCACTTTGGTCCTATGCAATTTATTTGATCCACAAACCCTTATTTCAAGTTCTGAAAGCGCCACTGACAGAATATGGCATTGATATTCATGGTGGTTTGGGGGTGAGCATTATTATGGCTGTCAGTATTTTTTGTGGCTGGGCATTGTACTTTTTTGTAGAAACCCCCTTTATGAAAGTACGGGATAGGTTTTATCCGTCCAATAGCCGAAGCGCTTCCTTTAATTATCAGCAAAGCGCTTAATTCTCGTCAGCAGATGGGCGTTTCGTTAAGTGGTTTGTTAATTCAGCGAAAGGGAGAGCTGTTAAATAAACTTGCCTGCGCATACTAATGCGCATATGCTATTTCTATCGAATGGATAATAGTCTGGAGGCTGTTATGGCCGATCTTTATGATGTAACAGCGCCTAAAAAAGCAGCGAACCTTTCGGTGAACAGTGATCTGTTGCTTAAAACACGGGCATTGAACATCAATCTTTCCGCCACCCTGGAGCGCGCACTGAAAGAGGAACTGGCTAAATACGAAGCGGCTCAGTGGGTTGAAGAAAACCGTGCCGCCATTAAAAGCTATAACGAATTTGTTGAACAGCATGGCTGTTTTGGTGACGAATTCAGGAGCTTTTGATGGCTCAGTTTGATGTTTATGCTAATCCTAGTAGCCACAGCAAAGCCCATTATCCCTATCTGGTTGATATTCAAAGTGCGGTACTTTCTCGGCTTGCTAGCCGTATTGTGATTCCTTTAGGTCGGAGTTCAGCTTTTGGTGGCGAGGCAATGAAGGGGCTTACACCAATGTTAAGTTTCGATGGTGAAGAGTTATTGTTACTCACACCACAAATTGCCTCGGTGCCAGAAAAGCAACTGAGGAAGCCGATAGGTTCTCTGGCGCATTTCAGAGAACAGATTATCGCAGCCTTGGATCTTGCTATTACTGGTATTTAACTGATCTTTGCTAGCTGAAGTTCGTTAAATAAATGACGCCTCTGTTGCAATGTCGCTTGGCGGCGATTGCAACCTACAGCTCCGATCAATCACACTTCTTACCACAACGGATAATCTTAGTGCCTGCTGCTAACCCCTGAGCTTTAAACCAGCCTTGAGGCATTTCCAAAGCGCCTATCACTGGCCCTTTTGACGCTTTTCCTTTTTCATCGTAAGGATACAAAAACTGTATTGGCTCTATAGTCCAGTCGGCTTTGATATAGGCGATATCCAGCGGTACTTTGGTGTTACGCATCCAGAACGACAGCACACGAGCTTCGTCGTACAGAAACAACATACCGTTTTCTGCGCTGTCGCGATACATCAGGCCACGGGCACGTTGTTCTGGTGTCAGGGCCAGTTCGGTCTGAAATGCAATAGGACCTACTTTGATCCATTCTTTTTCAAACTGGATGTCTTCAACAGCGGCGACAGAAAAACTTAAAGCAAAAACAGCGGATAACAGATAGTTCATCATAAGAAACCCTGGAGAATGAAGCACAAAGACTAACGGAAATGGCAGTAAAAAAAAAGGGCGACCCTAAGGCCGCCCTGATCAAGGAGTACTGTATAAATTAGACCGCAGCTAACACTTGTTTAGGTTCAACAAATGGCAGGTTTAACGCGTCTGCCACATGTTTGTTCACCACATGACCATTGATCACGTTTAAACCGTTTAACAGGTGCGCATCGTCCAGCAGTGCCTGTTTGTAGCCTTTGTTGGCTAAACGGATGATAAACGGCAGAGTGGCGTTGTTCAGAGCAAAAGTAGAAGTCAGTGGTACTGCGCCTGGCATGTTCGCCACACAGTAATGCACTACGTCATCCACAATGTAAGTTGGATCAGCGTGAGTAGTGGCTTTAGAGGTCTCTACACAACCGCCCTGATCGATAGCCACGTCAACAATAGCAGAACCTGGTTTCATACGTTTGATATGATCGGCTGTGACCAGCTTAGGAGCCGCAGCACCTGGAATTAACACTCCACCAATGACTAAGTCAGCAGATAACACATGTTTTTCCAGCGCATCAACAGTGGAGTACACAGTTTTCACCGCGCCGTTGAACTGAGCATCGATACGACGTAATACGTCTACGCTACGGTCCAGCACGACCACGTCAGCACCCATACCTACAGCCATCTGAGCTGCGTTGGTACCGACCATACCGCCACCGATAATCACAACTTTGGCAGGTTCAACACCAGGTACGCCGCCTAATAACATACCGCGACCGGCACATGATTTTTCGAGTGCACGGGCACCAGCCTGAATAGACATACGGCCAGCGACTTCAGACATAGGAGCTAATAAAGGTAAGCCGCCACGGTTGTCTGTGACTGTTTCGTATGCGATACAAATAGCTTTTGATTTGATCAGGTCTTCAGTTTGTGGCAAATCCGGTGCTAAGTGCAGGTAAGTGAACAGAATTTGGCCTTCACGCAGCATAGCGCGCTCAACAGCCTGAGGCTCTTTTACTTTTACAATCATTTCTGCTTTAGCGAAGACTTCAGCAGCAGTAGTTAATACTGTTGCACCAGCAGCCTGATAGGCGTCGTCACCAAAACCAATGCCGCTACCTGCATTGTGTTCAACAAAAACAGTGTGGCCAAGAGCAGTCAGCTCACGCACGCTGGCAGGGGTCATACCGACGCGGTATTCGTGGTTTTTAATTTCTTTAGGTACGCCAATAATCATGATATTCCGCCTGTGTAGGGTTGAGTAAAATTTTCGCCTAGTATAGTTACTGATTTGTAGTTTTACCTGTTGTTTTTTAGATGAATTGCAGTTATAAATCCTGCTATAAATTCAAAAGTGAAATTTTTATCTGCTATGTACGAAACCAGTAAAAGTGTGAAAAAACTAGACCGGATAGACCGTAAAATTTTGACTGAATTACAGCACGACGGTCGTATTGCCAATGTTGAATTGGCTAAAAGGGTAGGGTTGAGCGCCACTCCTTGCCTGGAGCGAGTGCGTAAATTAGAGGCTGAGGGTTATATTTTGGGCTACACAGCACAGGTTGACCCGAATAAAGTAGGTTCCGCGTTACTGGTTTTTGTTGAAATCACCTTAAGTAAAACCTCCCCTGAGGACTTTGACGAATTTAGTAAAGCCGTACAGAAGCTGCATGAGATACAGGAATGCCATTTAGTCTCCGGCAGTTTCGACTTTTTATTAAAAACCCGGGTGGCCAATATGGCTGCTTATCGCGAGCTGTTAGGTGAAACCTTATTACGTTTACCCAGCGTACGGGAAAGCCGTACTTATGTAGTGATGGAAGAAGTGAAACAAACCACTTTTGTTGCGGTCAATTGATGGATGTGTTCTTACATAGAGCATAGTTGTTCTTATGTGACTGGGGCGAGCCGTACAGTCAACGACGCTATGACATCAAGGACGAAGGGTAACCCCAAAGGCATTGTTGTCAGAGCAAGGCGACAAGCGAGTGAGACCCCAGGAGCATAGTTGTTCTTATGTGACTGGGGCGAGCCGCACAGTCAACGACGCTATAGCATCAAGGACGAAGGGGTTTTGTACAGCCAGTGTTCAGGCGTTAAAGTTTATATAGACTTTTGTCGCTGAAGTTATGCTCAATAAGGCTGTAGCTTCAGGTTATACGGCTATAAAGGGGTGCATCAGAGTTGTCTCTCTGGTATCTTAAGTAGGTAGAATTCTTAGAATAAATGGGATCTTGTTGTGTTGAGTGAAGCCAGAAGGTTGCGAGCCAAATTATTGTTTTCTTTAAACGGAATGCAGCGTTTATCTGAAGTGGGGTTAATCCTCAGCTTTGGTTTTGCTGCCTTTATGTTATTGGCTTTAATGTCATTCGACCCGGCTGACCCAA
Organism: Gammaproteobacteria bacterium; assembly: GCA_018815765.1. Lineage (GTDB taxonomy): Bacteria > Pseudomonadota > Gammaproteobacteria > Enterobacterales > Alteromonadaceae > Pararheinheimera. Next base: position 11,529 of record JAHIWM010000007.1, read on the forward strand.
GCTGGTCTCAGGCTGGTTATCAAACCGCTGTTCATAATTATGCCGGGCCAAAAGGCGCCTGGATTGCTGATATTCTGTTATTTACCTTTGGCTGGATTGCTTATTTAGTGCCGCCTTTGGTGGCTTTTGCCGGTTATTTATTAACCCGCCGCGCTAAAGCATTAATGGAGATGGATTACCTTATTTTGGGGTTGCGCCTGATTGGTTTGGTGTTAACTATTCTTTGCGCCAGTGCGATCAGCAGCATTAACTTCAACGATATTTTCTATTTTTCTTCCGGCGGTGTAGTGGGCGATGTGGTTTCCTCTATGCTGATGCCAAACTTTAATTTTATCGGTACCATTTTATTGCTGCTTTGTGGTTTATCTACAGGCTTAACGCTGGCGACAGGCATTTCCTGGGTCACAGTAGCGGATGAGCTGGGTGCTTTAACTATGCGAGCATTGATTGGCTTGTATCAGGCTCCAACCCGCTTAGGCCATTATCTGGCACAGCGCTCAGCGGCCAAAGCTGCATCACCTTTGTCTTTCCAGACCGAGTCCACAGTGCCTGCACAGCGCCGTGAACCGGAAATGGACGCGACTATGACGCCTAAAATGGCTGATGTTTCTTTTACCGAGCCTGCGGTAGCGCCAGAAGTGATTCGTTTAAATCCGGTACGCAATGAAGCGGTGCAAGCTGCGTTTATTGTGCCTGAAGAAGAACAAATCCCTTTACCCGACATTGAAGAAGTACAAAGTCAGCCAAGCCGTGCCTATTTCCCTGGCAATGAGCGGGTTGAACCTTTGCCTTTTGCGCCTTTGGACGAAAAAACCGAAGCTGTGGCTTTTGTCAGCGTCGATACCCTGGCCGATGATGATTTAAGTTTTAGTGCTGTGGATGATGCCTATTACCCTGAGCAGTTGCAGCATCTGGAACAAAGTTTTGCCGAAGTAGAACGTCAGACAGTGGTCGCTCCTGTGGTGATTGAAGAAGAGGAAGAGGACGATACTCCGGTTGCTGCCTCGTTCAGCCCTGATGATTTACCTTCTTTAGCTTTATTAGACAGACCCGACAAGGCCACTAACCCTATCGATCCAGCCGATTTAGAGCGGGTGTCCCGTTTAGTTGAAACTAAGTTATTGGATTTTGGTGTTGATGCCAAAGTGGTGGCTGTATTACCAGGCCCTGTGGTGACCCGTTTTGAGCTGGATTTAGCGCCTGGGGTTAAGGTCAGTAAAATTACCGGTTTATCCAAAGACTTAGCCCGTTCTTTATCAGCCATCAGTGTGCGGGTGGTGGAGGTTATTCCTGGTAAATCCTATATAGGTTTAGAGCTGCCGAACCAGTTCCGCGAAATAGTGCGTTTATCTGAAGTGATAGGCGATGAAGTCTTTATTCAGTCTAAATCACCTTTAACAATGGTGTTGGGGAAAGACATTGCCGGTAAATCTGTAGTGGCTGATTTAGGCCGTATGCCACACTTGCTGGTCGCTGGTACTACGGGCTCTGGTAAGTCGGTAGGCGTCAACGTGATGATTTGTAGTTTGTTGTATAAGTCTACGCCTGAAGATGTGCGCTTTTTAATGATCGACCCGAAGATGCTGGAATTATCAGTCTATGAAGGCATTCCGCACTTGTTAACCGAAGTCGTCACAGACATGAAAGAAGCGGCCAATGGCCTGCGCTGGTGTGTCGGTGAAATGGAACGGCGTTATAAGCTAATGTCGGCCCTTGGTGTGCGTAACTTAAAAGGTTATAACCAAAAAATTCAGGATGCTATTGCTGCAGGCACGCCAATTCGTGACCCGATTTGGAAACCAAGCGATAATATGATGACGATGCCACCAGAGCTTGAGAAGTTGCCTTCTATCGTTGTCGTTATCGACGAATTCGCCGACATGATGATGATTGTCGGTAAAAAAGTAGAAGAGCTGATTGCCCGTATTGCGCAAAAAGCCCGTGCTGCTGGTATCCACCTGATTTTAGCGACTCAGCGTCCGTCAGTAGATGTGATCACAGGTTTAATTAAAGCCAATATCCCCACCCGTATGGCGTTTCAGGTATCGTCGAAGATTGACTCCAGAACCATTTTGGATCAGCAGGGCGCGGAAAGCTTATTAGGTCAGGGCGATATGTTGTATCTGCCGCCAGGCTCAGGTGTACCCACCCGTGTGCATGGTGCTTTTGTCGATGACCATGAAGTACATGCTGTGGTGTCAGACTGGAAACGTCGCGGCAAACCGAATTACATTTCTGAAATTTTGAACGGTGAGCCATCGGAAGATAGCTTACTACCGGGCGAAAGCATGGAAAATGACGAAGGCGAGTCGGATCCACTCTTTGATCAGGCCGTGGCTTTTGTCACTGAAAGCCGTAAAGCATCGGTTTCAGGTGTACAAAGACGCTTCCGTATTGGCTATAATCGCGCCGCCCGTTTAGTGGAACAGATGGAAATGAGCGGTATCGTAAGTGGTGCAGGCCATAACGGTAACCGTGAAGTATTAGCGCCTCCTCCTCCTAAAGTATTTTAACTAAGGTCTATATGAACAAAAACCTTGCGAAAAAAGCTGTTGCTCTGATGTTGTCGCTGATGCTGCCTACCTTTATGGCTGTGGCAGATCAAGCCAATGATTTACAGAAAAAATTAGCGCGTTTAACCAGCTTTCAGGCCAGTTTTGATCAAACCGTCGTTGATGCCAGCAATAAGCTGATCCAGCAGGGCGAAGGTATGTTGTCGCTAAAACAGCCGTCTTTATTTCGATTTGAAACCCAGACACCTGAGCCTAACCTCTTTATCGGCGATGGCAAAACCTTGTGGTTTTACGCAGAAATTTTAGATCAGGTCAGTATTTATGACGCGAAAGAACAAGTGCAGAAAACTCCTTTTGTGCTGCTGACCTCACACGACCCTAAATTATGGGCTCAGTACAACGTGACTGGTGCTGATGATCAGTTTGATATCACACCGAAAGACCCAAGCAATGCAGTGAAAAAGCTTAGCCTGAAATTTGCTGGTTTAGCCTTATCAAAAATGATAGTGATCGATAGCAATGGTCAGAACAGCACTTTTGATTTTAATCTGGTGCAGTACAACACGCCGTTGGCGTCAGAGTTGTTCCAGTTTGCAATTCCTGCAACAGCTGAAGTGGATGATCAACGCGTCAAGTGAACAACCTCGGCTTTGAATTCCACGACGATATAAGGCCTCTGGCAGCGCTGCTGAGGCCAACGAAGTTATCGGACTATGTTGGACAGCAGCAAGTGCTGGGCCCTGGCACACCGCTGCGTAAAGCGATAGAAGCAGGGCGCATCTCCTCTTTGATTTTATGGGGCCCTCCAGGCACAGGCAAAACTACGTTGGCAGAGTTGATTGCCATTTATGCCAAAGCCGCTATTGCCCGTTTATCTGCTGTTACTGCTGGCGTTAAAGAAATACGCGAAGAAATTCAAGCCGCCAAACAACGTCTGGCGCAAAATCAACGCACCTTGTTATTTGTCGATGAAGTGCACCGTTTTAACAAAGCCCAGCAAGATGCGTTTTTACCCCATATTGAAGATGGCACCATTATTTTTATTGGGGCTACTACTGAAAACCCTGCCTTTGCACTCAATAACGCCATGTTATCCCGCGCCCGTGTCTGCATTTTAAAAAAGCTGACGGCAGAGGATCTGGCTTTAGTTATAGAACGAGCTGTGGCGCATTATCACCTACAGGGACAAGTGGTACAGATCAGCCCTGAGGCGCAATCCTTATTGCTGCAACTGGCGGATGGCGATGCCAGACGTTTATTAAACCTGTTTGAGCAAGCCGTCGAAACAGCGCAGCAGGGCGCTGCAGTGACTGAACTGAGCGCTGACTTATTTCGGCAGTTAGTACCAAGGCAATTACCGGGTTTTGATCAGCAGGGCGATATTTTTTACGACTTAATTTCTGCTTTTCATAAATCGGTGCGTGGCTCCAACCCGGATGCCGCTTTGTATTGGTATTGCCGTATTTTAGAAGGCGGCGGCGACCCTTTGTATGTGGCGCGAAGGCTACTCGCTATCGCCAGTGAAGATATAGGCAATGCTGACCCACGGGCTTTAACTATTGGTTTGGATGCCTGGGATACCTTTGCCCGTGTTGGCCCAGCCGAAGGTGAACGCGCTATAGCTCAGGCTGCTGTGTACATGGCATTAGCGCCAAAATCCAATGCGCTCTACAGCGCTTTTAATCAGATGCGGCAGTATGTGCAGCAACATCCATCTTTTGAAGTACCGGATCATTTGCGTAACGCACCAACTGCTTTGGCGAAACAACAAGGTTTTGGCAAGGCCTATCGTTATGCCCATAACGAACCTGGTGCTTATGCAGCGGGAGAGCTGTACTTGCCAGCTGAAATGGCAGGAATGAAGTTTTATCAGCCGTCTGATCGCGGTTTAGAGAAACAACTGCAGGACAAAATGGCGTATTTAGCCATGCTGGACCAACAAGCAAAAGGACAGGATTGATGCACGCATATCTGGCTGTAGCTATTGGTGGCGCTTTAGGTGCCTGTTGCCGTTTCGGTTTAGGCGAATTTATCCTGCATCTTTGTGGTAAATCATTCCCTTTTGCCACTTTGCTGGTTAATATTCTCGGGTCTTTTGTATTAGGTCTGCTTTATGGCCTGTTTTTAGCCGAACATCTGACGGTCAATCCGTGGAAGTCTCTGATCGGCGTAGGTTTTTTAGGTGCCTTTACTACCTTTTCGACTTTTTCACTCGACACTGTTTTACTGCTGCAACAAGGCGATTTGGTGAAAGCCGGCCTGAATGTTGTGCTGAACGTGCTGATTTGTTTAACACTCGCCTGGCTGGGTTTAAAGCTGGGCTCAATGAAGTAGTCACTATGTTAGATGCAAAATTTTTAAGAGCCGAATTAGCTCAAACTGCCCAACGTTTGGCAGACCGTGGTTTTCAGCTGGACGTTGCTACATTGCAACAGCTGGAAGAGCAGCGTCGTGAGTTGCAAATGGCGACTCAGGATTTGCAGAATTCGCGTAATACCAAATCCAAAGCCATAGGTCAGGCCAAAGCCCGTGGTGAAGACATAACGCCATTACTGGCTGAAGTGGATGGTTTAGGTGCAGAGCTTGAAGAGGCTAAGCAAAAGCTCGATGCAGTTTTAGCTCAATGGGACACTATTGTCAGCGCTATTCCAAACTTACCGCATGAATCTGTGCCAGCAGGTAAAGATGAAGCCGGTAATGTGATGGTGCGTCAGTGGGGCGAGCCTAAAGCTTTCGACTTTGAACCAAAAGATCATGTGGCTTTAGGCGAAGCGCTGGACAAAGGTCTGGATTTTGAAAATGCAGTCAAAATTGCAGGTTCACGTTTTGTCGTGATGCGTGGCCAAATGGCCCGTCTGCACCGTGCTTTAGCGCAATTTATGCTGGACTTACATACAGAGCAGCATGGCTACACTGAGCTGTACGTGCCTTATCTGGTGAATGCTGCTTCATTATTTGGCACAGGCCAGCTGCCAAAGTTTGGTGCGGATTTATTCCATACTAAACCAGCGACAGAAGAGGGTGTTGGCATGTCGTTGATCCCAACGGCTGAAGTGCCTGTGACTAACCTTGCGCGTGACAGCATTTTCGAACTGTCTGAACTACCGCAAAAATACACTGCTCATACGCCGTGTTTCCGTAGCGAAGCGGGCTCTTACGGTCGAGATACCCGTGGTTTAATTCGTCAGCATCAGTTTGATAAAGTTGAAATGGTGCAGTTAGTGCATCCGGATCTCTCTTTTGCTGCGTTGGAAGAGTTAACAGGCCACGCGGAAAAAGTACTGCAGCTGTTAGGTTTACCGTACCGCACTATGTTGCTTTGTACTGGTGATATGGGTTTTGGTTCAACCAAAACCTATGACTTAGAAGTCTGGTTACCGGCACAAAATACCTACCGTGAAATTTCTTCATGTTCAAATATGGGGGATTTCCAGGCTCGTCGTATGCAAGCACGATTCCGTCCGGGCGAAGGTAAAAAGCCTGAACTGCTGCATACCTTAAACGGTTCTGGTTTAGCCGTTGGTCGCACCTTGGTTGCTATTTTGGAGAATTACCAGCAAGCTGATGGTTCTATTCAGATCCCGGCCGTATTACAGCCTTATATGGGTGGTAAAACAGAGATCCGTTGTTAATCTGAACTTTGTGTTATGTCTGTAAGGAGCAGTTTTTCTGCTCCTTTAACCTGGTAAATCTGATGTCGCTAATCAAAGAACAACAAGAAAGCTCAAAAAAGTCCGCTATTCCACGTCACGTCGTCGTACGTAAAAGCAGAGCTAATCCAACCAAAGTAATGCTGCGCTGGATGTATTGGCTGGTGTTGATTGGTGTAATAGCTATAGTGGTGATGACCAGTTTTGAGGCTGGTATGTCGATGTACAAAGGGGGCTAAGAGCCCCTTTTTAATGTCTGTTTATAAGCATTTAGCTGGTTTTGGTAAACCGCCGATACGGGTGGCTTGTTTGGCCGGGCCTTCCGGAAATAACAAAAACAAATATTTGCTGTTGCCTTTATCCGCTCCCAGTTTTTCTCCCATGCTTTTGACCAATAAACGTATCGCAGGAGAGGTTTGGTATTCCTGATAAAAAGCGCGGACAAAATTCACTACTTCCCAGTGAGCTTCCGTCATTGTGATTTGTTCTAAGCGGGCAAATTCTGTAGCCAGCTCCGGTGTCCACAAAGTTAAATCAGCCAGGTAACCATGTTTATCCAGCGGGTAGCTTTGGTTATTTAAAATCAGTTCATTCATCAGAGTTGTTGCTTCGCTTGGAGCACCAAATCAAGCCACTGGCTGTCATTGAGTGCGGTAAAAGGTTCGGAGATAGTGATACCTCGCACAGCTGCGTCTGCAGCCAAACAATAGGCAGCACAGGGCAGGCTGTTTAGCTGATCTGTTGTCATTAAATACACTGCCTCCTGTCTTAACAACACTTTATCTTCTGCACTGACAAGACTCAGTACATCAGGCAGCTGGCTGTGGCTTAAATCAAAAAGTCTCATATCAGGCCTTAATCACATGATGCTGCGTGTAAAGCAATTGGCTGAGCTCTGAGCTCTCCAGCGGCTGCAGGTCCAGCACAAGCGCATTGGCTTGCAATTGACGTTGCCTTAACGATTCAGCGCAGACGTAAAGCTGCTCGATATCATAAAGTTCAAACAGCTTAAAACTGCGTCTGAAGTCTTTGACCATCAGTTCTGCGCTGTCATTTGCCTTCACCAGCTGATATACAGCTTCGTCACTAAAAATTACGCTAACCTGATGATCAACTGCAGCTAAAGCAAAGATTAAATCCAGACTTTCTCGTGCCGCTATGCCATCTAAAGGCAAGCTGGTTACTAACACTGCTATCTTCATGAAAATTGCACCAGTTTATCAGCCTTGGCCAAACGCATGGCAAACTCAGCTAAACCGGCAGCTATATAGCCATCTGCTGGTTTTACCTCATTCGAGCACACACCTCGTTTCTCAGCTGCAGTGATACAAAACAGCAAAGGGATTTGATGCGCCTGACAAAACTGCCGCAGTTTGACCGATAGGTTGGGTTCGTCTGAAGGTAAATCAATCAGAGCTGAAGCTGCTCCTACGGCATCGCGGTATAAAAATACCGAATCTACAGCATGGCCAGCCGCAACAGCCTGCTGCATAAACCGCAAGGCGCTGACAAAACTTTGGCCTTGTAACAGCGGGCCTTCAATCAGAACGGCAAAACTGGTCATTGATCTAACTTCCGCAGAAATCTCTTTATCGGAGCAAAAAAATGCCCCGCATTTGGCGGGGCATTTTACTGCAACATCAGCTTATCTCAAGCCTTAATTAATCATCGCTGCCCATGATACCCAGTAACTGCAGTAACGAAGTGAACAGGTTGAAGATGTTCAGGTATAAGCCGACTGTAGCGCGGATATAGTTAGTTTCGCCACCGTTGACGATACGGCTGGTATCAAACAAAATTAAACCAGACATAATCATCACTACAGCTGCGTTAATCGCCAGATGCAGGGCAGGGATCTGGAAGAAAATATTCGCCAGACCAGCCACAATGACAACAATCAGACCTACGAACAGGAAGTTGCCCATAAAGCTGAAATCTTTACGTGAACTTAAAGCGTAAGCAGACAGCGAGAAAAACACCACTGCGGTTAAGCCAAGGGCTTGCATAATAAGCTCAGGGCCGTTGGCCGTTGCAGCAAAACGGTTCAGCATAGGGCCAATAGATGCACCTAAACAGCCCGTTAACGCAAATACCCAAAAAATGCCGCTGGCGCTGTCTGCTTTTTTCTGTACGACAAAAATTAAGCCAAAAGCCACCAGTGTAAACACCAGACCCATGCCAAAACCGAAGTTCATTGCCATGGAAATACCTGCTGTGACTGCGCTGAACGCTAAAGTCATAGCTAACAGGAAATAAGTGTTGCGAAGTACTTTGTGGACTTCGACGCTATGGCCGATATGACCAGTTTGCGTGGTTTGGTTGTAGGACATTGCTGTTCTCTCCATTCAATAGTTACTTTTCTGACTTTATCTTACTTGGGAAGTTCCCAAAGTGCCAGCAGTTATCTTTGTAAAACAATTCAATCATTTACCTTGTTTTATCAAAGTTTAAAAAAATGCTTTTCTTTCGCAACCGATCTGATTATTATACGCGGCGCCGGAGGGGTGGCAGAGCGGTTTAATGCACCGGTCTTGAAAACCGGCGAAGGTTAATAGCCTTCCGAGAGTTCGAATCTCTCCCCCTCCGCCATTTTTCCTAGAACCCGTAAAAGCCTAAGCTTTTACGGGTTTATTTTTTTGTCAGATCTAAAATCCTCTTTGCAATGCAAAAAAAAGCCGCACAAGGCGGCTTCTTTCGCGAATACAAGTTTTAATTCACCGCAGTACAACTCATACAAACTGAGTAAATACCTTTTGGATCGTTAAACTGTTCCAGTACTTTAAAGTCCTGGTTAATTTGCGTGACGATGTTTTTCAGCAGTGGGCTGAAGGCAGATTCTTTCGCATCAGGTAACAGAGCCTGTACTGTACTTGAGGCAAACATATCACGCAGCAGCTGTTCGGTTGGAGTTAATTCCTGTTCCATCACTTTAATGTCGTATTGCTTTAAGCCAGCTTTTTCGGCGGCTGCGGCAATAGCGTCGTCAAAGGTGCCCAGCTTATCGACTAAACCAAACTCCAATGCTTTGGTACCAGTCCAGACGCGGCCTTGTGCTACTTTGTCGACTGCTTCTTTGCTCATGCCACGGTTTTCAGACACCATGCTGATAAAGTCGTCATAACCTTTATTAATCATCAGTTGGAAAATCCCTGACATTTCTGGTGTTAAACCTTTAAACAGCGGTAAGCCAGAGCTTAAACCTGCCAATTCTGAAGTGCCTACACCATCAATATTTAAGCCTAAAACCGGCATCGCGTTTTCCAAGGTGTGGAATAAGCCGAAGATACCAATAGAGCCAGTGATCGTAGTAGGAGAGGCCCAGATCTCATTGGCTGGTGCTGCAATCCAATAACCACCAGAAGCTGCAACAGCACCCATAGAGGCTATCACAGGTTTACCTGCGGCTTTTAACAGCTTAATTTCCTGACCTATGACTTCTGATGCGAAGGCACTACCGCCACCGCTGTCGATACGAAGTACTACAGCTTTTACTTTTTCATCAAAACGGGCGCGACGTAATAAAGCTGCAGTGGTATCACCACCTATAGTGCCGGCTTTAGCAGAACCATCGATAATAGTGCCACGCGCTACAACCACGGCAACTTTTTCGGTCAACGGATTATCGTAGTGAACCGGCGGCAGCATTTGAGCCTGATAATCTTTAATCTGGATTTGGTTAAAGCTGTGTTTTTCGCTTTCGCCTACCAGCGCAATCAGGTCCTGACGGAATTCTTCACGGGTTTTGATACTGTCGACTAGCTTCGCATCCAGTGCATACTGCGTCATATCACCATTAACAGCCTGCAACTTTTGATACAAACCAGTAATGGTTTCATCAAAGTTATCGACTGCAAAACCACGGCGTTCAGCGACTTGCTGTTTGTAGCTTGCCCATAATTCTTCTAACCAGGCTTTATTTGCTTCTTTGGCTTCATCGGACATCGTATCGCGGGTAAAAGGCTCTACTGCAGATTTATAGGTGCCCACTTTAAAGACGTGAGTGGTGACCTTTAATTTCTCTAACGCAGATTTGTAATACATTGGGTAGCTGCCAAAACCTTCCAGCAATACAGTACCCATTGGGTTTAAGTTAATGCTGTCGGCGTAAGAGGCCAGGAAATATTGGTTTTGACTGTAGTAGTCGCCAGTTGCCAGTACTTTTTTGCCTGCAGCCTTAAAGTCTTGCAAGGCGCCGCCAACCATAGTCAGCTTGTCCATTGAACCTGAGCCAAAAGACGACAAATCCAGAACTATGGCTTTAATTCGTTCGTCGGTTTTCGCCGCCTGAATAGTATTCAGCAGGTCGGTGACCAAAATTTCAGGTTCTTCTTCCTCTGATCCCATACTTTCATTCAGCACTTGATCCAGAGGGTCGACATAACGTTTCTCTTCGACCAAATCACCGCTCAAATTTAGAATTAAGGCTGCGCTTTCAGGGATCTGAACTTTATCGTCGCTACTGAAAATGGAGATCAGAATAAAGATAAACACAATGGCAAAAATCAGATTAAAAGTGATGTGACGAACCAGACTGATAGCGCGCCAAATGCCACCAAAAAAGCGTCTTAAGATCCCGGGTTTTTTCTCAGACATATGATGTACCTATAGTTTCGGCAAAGTAGTAAAGGTCTATGCTAACGAATTTAGCGGCAAAGCTCAGGGCCGAATTTGTAAGTAAATGTTTATATCTTGCGATAAAGCAGTAAAACGGCTACATTCTTGCTATTCAACAGGTACGACCAGAGAGATTGTTGTGGCATATCCGCATTTATTAGCCCCACTGGATTTGGGCTTCACTCAACTAAAAAACCGCGTCATTATGGGTTCTATGCATACTGGCCTGGAAGAAGAGAAACAAGGCTTTGATAAACTTGCTGCTTTTTATGCCGAACGGGCAAAAGGTGGGGTTGGTTTAATTATCACCGGTGGCATTAGCCCGAACTTTCGCGGCAATCTGGTGCCTTTTGGCAGCCAGCTGACCTGGTGGTGGCAAGCTGGAAAGCATAAAAAGGTGACACAAGCTGTACATCAGCACGGCGGCAAAATTTGTATTCAGCTGCTGCATGCGGGTCGTTATGGTTATCATCCGTTTAGTGTGGCACCAAGCGCTGTGCAATCGCCTATCACGCCTTTTAAACCTAAAGCCTTATCTGACAGCCAAATTCGCAGCACCATTACTGACTTCGCTCATTCTGCCAAGCTGGCGAAAAAAGCTGGCTATGACGGTGTTGAAATTATGGGCTCTGAAGGCTATTTGCTGAACCAATTCCTTTGTGCCCGCACCAACCAGCGCACTGACCAATGGGGCGGAAGTTTTGAAAACCGTTGCCGTTTTGTGCTGGAAGTTTTAAAAGCGGTGCGCGAGGCCTGTGGCAAAGACTTCATTATTATTTACCGTTTATCCATGCTTGACTTAGTTGAAGACGGTAATAGCTTTGACGAAGTGATTTCACTGGCTGCTTCTGCTGCTAGTGCTGGCGCCACTATGCTCAATACTGGCATTGGCTGGCATGAAGCGCGAATTCCGACCATTGGCACTATGGTGCCCCGTGCTGCTTTTAGTTGGGTCACAGAGCAAGTGCGCAAACACGCCAGTATTCCTGTGATTGCCACCAACAGAATTAACGATCCGCAAGTCGCAGAAACTATTCTTGAGTCTGGTCAGGCCGATATGGTTTGTATGGCCCGGCCTTTTTTAGCGGACGCTGACTTTGTCAATAAAGCAGCTGGAAACCAGGCGCATTTAATCAATACCTGTATCGCTTGTAATCAGGCTTGTCTGGATCATGTATTTCAAAAAAAACGCGCCAGCTGTTTAGTTAACCCTCGAGCCTGTTACGAGACTGAGTTAAATTTTGAAACTGCAGCGACGAAGAAAAAAATCGCCGTAGTAGGGGCTGGTCCTGCAGGTTTGGCTTTTAGTGTTTATGCTGCCTCCCGTGGTCATGACGTGACTTTATTTGATCGTGGCAGTGAAATTGGAGGTCAGTTTAACTACGCCAAACAAATACCGGGCAAAGAAGAGTTTCATCAGACGCTGCGTTATTTTGGCGAGATGTTGAAGGTGAACAAGGTCAATGTACAACTGAATTCTGAGCAAACGGCAGAAAGCCTGGCCTCTGGTGGTTATGATCATGTGGTGTTATCCAGCGGCATTAAAGCCCGTCAACTGGATATCCCGGGTTTTGATCACCCTAAAGTCTTAAGTTACCTCGATGTACTGAAACATCATAAGCCAGTTGGTCAGAACGTTGCTGTAATAGGCGCTGGTGGTATTGGTTTTGATGTGTCTGAGTACTTAACAGAACCACATTCATTAACTTTGCAACCTGAAGCCTGGTTAAAAGACTGGGGTATAGATAAAGACTATCAAAGCCGCGGGGCTTTGCTGGCAGATGCTCCGTCCGAACCTTCAGAGCGCAAAGTATTTTTGTTGCAGCGTAAAACCAGCAAAGTAGGGGCTGGCCTTGGTAAAACCACCGGCTGGATCCACCGCAGTTCATTAAAGAAAAAGGGTGTAGAAATGCTCTCTGGCGTCAGCTACAACAAAGTAGATGATGCAGGTCTTTGGATCAGCATTTATGGCAAGGAACGTTGTCTGGCGGTCGATAACGTGATTATCTGTGCCGGACAGGAATCAGAGCGTAGTCTGCACCAACAGTTGCTTGATGCTGGCCAACAAGTGCACCTTATTGGTGGGGCTGATGTTGCTGCTGAACTGGATGCCAAACGTGCTATTCGTCAAGGCGCTGAATTAGCTGCGCGTTTGTAACAGTTGTTTTTTGAGGCTTCAACCTGACACTCATCAGGTTGAAGCTTTTGTTATTACTGCTATCACTTTGTTTTGATCCATCCACTGAAATATATTTTTCTAAATTTCACTTGCTAAGCCTACCCAATTCCCGCTATTACTCAGGTCGTGACTGCATTCGTATGCATCAATGTGTTGAACCATGCTGGTGCGATGCCTAAGCTCTGCACCAAAATGGAACTTTGTCATACGCAGGTCATATGTTGATCCTGAATTAACTGCGCACAGAAGCATTGATTCGATTGGGACAACAAGAATTCTTAAAACTTCTGCTGCTTGTGGTATCAGCTTTGCTTTCACAACAACAGAGTAAAAAAATAATATTCAAATCGTCGGTTTTATCAACAGGGAGACTTTTATGTCTGGTGTACTTACCATGATTTTAGCGGGGGGCGAAGGGACCAGACTGGCACCTTTGACTGGAGTCAGAGCCAAACCGGCTGTGCCCTTTGGTGGCAATTACAGGATTATCGATTTTGTACTGAATAACTTTGTGAATTCGGATTTATTACAAATTTTTGTGATCACTCAGTTTAAATCGCATTCACTGATGAAACATTTAAGCCGTGCCTGGCGCGTGACTGGCTTAACCAACAGATTTATTGACCCTATTCCTGCTCAAATGCAAACAGGTAAACACTGGTATCTGGGTACTGCAGATGCGGTGTATCAGAATATCCATCTGATCCACGGTCTGGACCCTGAAGAAGTCTGCGTATTCGGTGGTGACCATATTTATAAAATGGACGTGCGGCAAATGCTGAACTTCCATCGGCAGAACCACGCACTCTTAACTGTTGCCGCTATTCCTGTACATGTCTCTCAAGCCCATGAATTTGGTGTAATTGAAGTCGATAGCACTGGCAAAATGGTCGGGTTTGAAGAGAAACCTAAATCGAATCCAAAAACTATTCCGGGCCGGCCAGACTATGTACTGGCGTCTATGGGTAATTATATTTTTGACGCTAAAACTTTAGTCGAAGTGTTGAACGAAGATGCAGCTCAAATCGATTCGAAGCACGATTTTGGTCATAACATTATTCCGAAAATGTACCCACAAGGCAGTGTTTATGTGTATGACTTCTCGACTAATGTGATCCGCGGTGAGCAGGACGATTCCAAAGGCTACTGGCGTGATGTCGGGACTTTAGATTCTTATTATGAAGCCAATATGGATTTAATTTCTGTGCAGCCGCCTTTGGATTTATACAATAAATACTGGCCACTACGCAGTTATACGCCACCCATGCCACCTGCTAAGTTTGTGCACGATGAAGCAAACAGAACGGGTCAGGCAATCAGTTCTATGGTGGCTTCAGGTTGCATTGTCAGTGGTGCTATCGTCTATCAGTCTATTTTGGGATATAACACTGTTGTGCATAGCCATGCTTATATTGAAAAAAGTGTGCTGATGGGCAATAACGATATTGGTCGGGGTTGTCGTATTCGCCGTGCTATCATCGATAAAGATGTGAAAATTGCACCTAACACCATTATCGGTGAAGATCCGGTGCTGGATCGTCAGCGTTTCCATGTGTCGGCTGACGGTGTTGTGGTGATCCCCAAAGGGGCAATGGTAGGATTTGACTGATACTGCGAGCAGAAGGCCGCAGATCGGAATGCGGCCTTTAGTGGGAAATGATCAATGCGCGTGTTGTTTTTATGCAGTGAATTTGAAGGTGTAATTAAAACCGGTGGTTTGGCTGATGCCAGCCGGGGTTTAGCGTTACAGATGCAAAAGCTTGGACATGAAGTAAAGGTTTTATTGCCTCGTTATGGCAGCCTGTATGCTGTTCCTGTCGAAGATAACTGGCACTCTGTCTATTTTGCGCTGGGTGGCCATGCTCATGGCTGTGCTGTGCGTACAGCGCTGAATTCAGAAGTACCGCTTTCACTGATTGAACATCATGATTATTTTGGTCGGCCACGGCCTTATGATGATGGCCAGCATGCTTATTCAGACAATGCCCAACGTTTTGCTTTTTTCTGCAAGGCTGCATTGCAGTTTTGTGTGGATACAGGCTGGGTACCCGACCTGATCCATGGCCATGACTGGCAAACTGGTATAGCAGCCTATTATTTAAAGCAATTTTATCAGCAGGCTTTGCCCGGTACTAAGATGCTGTTTACCATTCACAACGGTGCTTATCAGCAAAGTTTATCCGCCGCAGACAGAGCACAAACCGAAGTCTATCCTTCAAGTTCTATGGCGGGTTCCAGCATGCTGGCTTTGGGGTTAGCTTATGCAGATAAGGTCAATACAGTAAGCAAGGGTTACGCCACCGAGTTATTGTCTGAACCTGCTGCCAATGGGTTGGCAGCTTTGTATCAGACCCGTGGTGAGAATTTTTCCGGTATTTTGAATGGCTGTGATTACGAGCAATGGGACCCGGCCACTGATATCTACCTGACGACTAAATACAGCAGCAGTAAACTGAAAGGCAAGTCAGCCTGTAAAACTGAACTGCGTCAGCGTTATGGCCTTGAACAAAACACAACACCTCTTTTTGTGTTGGTCAGCCGGATCACAGAACAAAAAGGCTTTGCCTATTTGTTACCCGCGCTGGAGCAATGGCTGACTGAAGCAGAGGCTCAGGTGCTGATGATGGGGACTGGTGACCAGAGTTATGTGCGCCGGTTGTCCGCACTGAACGACAAATTCCCTGGCCGTTTTGTTTTTGTGGAAGGTTTTGATGAAGCTTTATCTCATCAACTGGAGGCAGCAGGCGACTTTTTCCTGATGCCTTCCTTGTTTGAACCTTGTGGCTTAAATCAGATTTACAGCTTACGTTATGGCACTGTGCCTCTGGTGCGTTTAACCGGGGGATTAAAAGATACGGTGCGGGATTTAACTGAAAGTGAGCCTACGGGTATAGGTTTTGTTGAACCTACAGTAGAGGCATTGTTGGAAGCGTTACACAGAGCTTTGGCTTTGTATCAGCAACCAGCCAGGTTCAAAGAAGTGCAACAAAGGGGTATGCAACAGCGTTTTGGTTGGGCAGAATCAGCGGTGCAGTACCAGGAGTTGTATCAACAACTTCGGCCCTGAACGAGCACTATAAATGGTATTTTGCCCAGACCTTGAACAAACAGCAGCTAAGGGTGCGAAAGCTGTTGTATGGATAAAATAAAGTTTGGTAGCCTAAAGCGAGCTAAATCAAAGGGTTTTATTATGGATGCTGTTACGTTACTGACGACCCGTTACTCTTCTGCACGGTTAACTGAACCTGCTCCCAGTGGCGAAGCTCTGGCTATTATCAAACAAGCGGCGTTGCAGGTGCCTGATCATGGTCATTTAAGACCCTGGCGTTTTGTGGTGGTGAATGGCAAAAAATCTCTGGAAAAGTTAGGAGATATTTTTGCTGAAGCTGCACTGGAAGAAGACCCTTCAGTTGGCAATGAACTGATAGAGCGTGCCCGCCAGTTGCCTTTACGCGCTCCTATGGTGATTGTGTGTATCGCCAAATGTGTAAATCACCCTAAAGTGCCTTTGTCCGAACAAACTCAGTCCGCCGCCTGCGCTGTGATGGCGATGCAACAAGCTGCTTTTGCTTTAGGTTTTGGCGGTATATGGCGTACTGGTGCCTATACTCAGTACGAATTTGTTAAACAGGCTTTTGAGCTTGGCGAAGACGATGAAATCGTTGGCTTTCTGTATTTAGGTACTTGTGCCCAGGAAGTTGCAGCCAAAGCACCTTTGGCTGTCGAAGAGTTTTTTAGCGATTATAACTAAGTCTGTTTGTGAGCCGCTTTATACAAAGCGGCTTGTGTTTACTCAGCTCTGAGCACTTCTTCCAATTGTGTTTCAGCGCTCAGCTTTAGCTCCATCCACCAGCGTTTTTGATAGTCTCGTTTTGTCAGTTGATCAAGGTAAATGCCCTGACCAAACACAGGGGTCAGTAAAGACACCTGATAGGCTCTGGCTGCTATCTCTAAGCGTTCCAACGGTTCATACCAGTTATGCATAGCTAAATCGAAGCTGCTGTTGTGAATGGGTATCATATGTTTACCCTGTAAATCCAGGTGCGCACGCAATGATTGCTCAGGCAACATATGAATATCTGCCCATAACTCGTTATAAGCTCCGGTTTCTACCAACGTCAGATCAAAAGGACCGAGCTTTTCCCCTATGGTTTTAAAACCTGAGAAATAACCGCTGTCGCCGCTGAAAAACAAATTAAATTCGTCATTGCGTATCGCCCACGAAGCCCACAAGGTTTTGTTTTTATCGCTCAGACTACGGCCGGAAAAGTGCTGAGCTGGAGTTGCAGTTAGCGTGACACCATGCAGATCCGTTTTTTGCCACCAGTCCAAAGCTATGATCTTCTCTTTTGGGATCCCCCAACTTATTAAGTGTTGATCCACGCCCAGTGGCACAATAAAACGCTCGGTTCTGTCATTCAGCGCCAACACACTCTGCTTATCCAGATGATCGTAATGATCATGCGACAGGATAATACCTGCCAGAGCAGGAACGTCCGATAGCTGCAAGGGCAGGTGATGGAAACGTTTAGGTCCAGCCCATTGCACCGGAGAAGCGCGTTCGGAAAATACCGGATCTGTAAGCCAGTAATGGCCGTTCAGTTGCATCAACACAGTGGAATGGCTGATTTTATAAAGTATCGGGTCTGCTGTAGCTACTGCAGGCAATTGCAGCTTAGTCACAGGTAAATTAAAGGCCGGGCTACGCTCTTTATTGGTAGTGGTCAGGTACTGCCATAAAATTTGAGGTAGCTTGGCAAAACCAGCGTCATTTGCGCCGGAACTATTGATGTATCTCTGGTTTTCATTGGTTGCAGATAAATAGGATGTCATAACGGCTCCGGTTATAAGTAACAAAATAACAGCAACACTGTGGCGACGAAAGCTCATCAGTTGGCCCTTTAAAAGTAAACTACACTGTGCAGTTTACTTATTTGGCTTTAAAAGTAAACTGCTGAGTGTAATAATGTGTAAAATTATTTCAGGAAGCTCTAGTGTGAAAACAGAAGCAGAACCAAAGCTGACTCGTTCCGAGCAAAAAAAGCAGGATGTGTTGCGTGCAGCCATTCAGGAATTTCGTATGTTTGGTTTTGCCGGTGCAAGTATGGACAGGATTGCGGAGTTGGCTGGCGCCTCTAAGCGCACTGTGTACAATCATTTTGTCAGCAAAGAGCAGTTATTCGAACTGGCAACGACCGAGCTGTGGCGCAGCAGCAAATCGGCTGCCAGCGTCGCTTTTGATCCATCAAAGTCAGCAGAGCAGCAATTATTGACTATATGCCGTCAATGTCTGGCTGTGTATGAACAAGAGGATTTTATTGAACTGGCCAGGGTGGTGATGGCTGAGTATATCCGTAGTTCTGAAAAAGCTCAGGCAGCTATGCAGCGAATGGCAAGTCAGGAAGGGGGGCTTGAACTCTGGCTGGCTCAGGCACAGCAGCATGGTGTTTTGCTCGTTCCTGATATTCAGCTGGCTGTAACACAATTCTGGGGGATGTTTAAAGCTTTTGCATTTTGGCCAAGAGTATTTAACATGACCACTGAAACCAAGGTAGATGAAACTGTTTTATTGAGTTCTATCCGGATGTTTATCAGTTTTTACCGCACTAAATAAGCGATTCAGTTCAAGAAAAAAGGCCTCCGAAGAGGCCTTTTTAGCAACAACATAAATTAGAAATCAGCGTTGCCCGGCGTACGAGGGAAGGCGATGACGTCACGTACGTTGCCTACACCTGTTACATAAGACACCAGACGCTCAAAACCTAATCCAAAACCAGCATGTGGCACTGTGCCGTAACGGCGCAGGTCACGGTACCAGCTATAGTCGTCTTTATTCAGACCCATCTGATCCATACGGGCATCCAGCTGCTCTAAACGTTCTTCACGCTGACTACCACCGATGATTTCACCAATACCTGGCGCCAGAATATCCATAGCTGCCACAGTTTTGCCGTCTTCATTCATGCGCATGTAGAACGCTTTGATGTCTTTTGGATAGTTTTGCAGAATCACCGGAGCGCCTACATGCACTTCAGCTAAATAGCGCTCGTGCTCAGACTGTAAATCCACACCCCATTCCACAGGGTAATCAAACTTCTTACCGCAGTTTTTCAGAATTTCAACCGCGTCTGTGTAATCCATACGAACAAAACTTGAATCGATCATGTTTTGCAGACGGCTTACTGCATTTTCGTCCACACGTTCAGCAAAAAACGCCATATCATCAGCACGTTCTGCTAAAACAGCTTTAAACACAAACTTCAACATGTCTTCAGCCAGCTGCGCTACGTCTTTTAGTTCGGCGTAAGCAACTTCTGGTTCAATCATCCAAAATTCGGCTAAGTGACGGGTGGTGTTTGAGTTTTCAGCACGGAACGTTGGGCCAAAGGTATACACCTTAGATAAAGCACAGGCATAAGTTTCAACGTTCAACTGACCTGATACCGTCAGGAAAGTTTCTTTGCCGAAAAAGTCCTGTTTGTAATCAATAGCACCTTTGTCGTCACGTGGCAGGTTTTCCATATCCAGCGTACTGACACGGAACATCTCACCAGCACCTTCAGCGTCTGCACCTGTAATGATAGGCGTGCTGATCCAGTAGAAACCACGTTCGTGGAAAAAGCGATGAATGGCCTGCGCCAGACAGTGGCGAACCCGGGTAATCGCACCTACCATATTGGTACGTGAACGTA
>JAHIWM010000066.1 GCA_018815765.1 Gammaproteobacteria bacterium
AAACTGACGCTTTGGACAAAACCTCACACAGCAAAGCGGGCCTGAATGCGTTAGAGCAATTGCAGCAAGTCGGTTTAAGTTATCCAAAACTAACCATTCTGGGTGATGATTTGATGTCAAATCATACCGACCCCTGCCCATCTCATGCTGCTTTGATTCTGTTCTGTAGTTTTTCTGCCACCAACTCCGTGCTGTACTGCGCAGAACATTTTGCGCCTGTGCCTTTGTATAAAACAGGCAGAACAAGTGGTGAAGATTTTGAGCCTCTAGTGCGCTGGCAATTGCAGTATCAGGCACTGGATGAAATTCAGATGCAGGAAAAAAGAGTACTGTTTAAAAGCGCTGAACAAAGTGTGCAGGGCTTTTACAGTGGTTTAAACCAGCAAGGTTATAAACAGGCCAGAGCCCTTAGCAAAGAGCTGAACAAGCCGGTTTATTATTATCTGTACAGCGGCAGCAGCCTGGATTGCACTTTGGATGCAGAGAAAAAATGCCCATCTTGTGGCTCTGACTGGAAGCTTGGTCAGAGCTGGCATGGTCTGTTTGATTTTTGCTGTGAACCTTGCCAGCTCCTGTCGAATATAGCGTTTGACTGCCAGCCCTGAATCCGCTCAGAAACTTAGCTGCTGTAAAAAAGTGGCTAAATCCGGGGCCAGCAGCTCTTTGACTTCCATCCCTACTTTCTCCAGATAAACTTCGCCTGTCGCCACTAATACCGAGACTAAATAATCGTCGTGATCAGTGGCAGCAATAAATACAGTTTCGCGCTGCTTTAAGCGTCTTTTCATCAGAATATGCGCAATAATATTTTGCTGCAGCCGTTCAAAATCAGCCTGATGCCAACTCATCAACAGCTCAAGTTCTCCCCTTTCGTGCTGAACCTTCAAACCACCACCAAAATAGCTGGTGTAAAACTCACTCAACTGCTCTGGGAATTCCAGCTCCAGCGCTTGTTGGGTTTTGGATAAATCCAAAGCGGGTTCAGCTTTGACCGGACGCCAATGCACCTCACCGTCCACCACTTCACCATACTGACAAGGAGAATCCTGTTCAGGGTCAAGCCAACTGAGAAGTGTCGGATGTTTTTCATAATAAGACTCTACAAATTGTGCAAATTGATGATGGAATTGGCCCGGCATGGTGATTCGCTTCTGTGCTAAAATTGCCGCCATTCTAACTTGGTTGTTGGTGTTATGACAAAAATACAGACAGAGCAATTAGCAGGACTGACCTTAGGCCAGGCCACTGCTTATATTGATCACTACAGTCCTGAATTATTACAGGCGGTGCCACGTACTTTAGGCCGTCAGGCTATAGGTTTAGGCGCTGAATTGCCTTTTGTGGGTCAGGATACCTGGCATGGCTACGAGCTGTCGTGGCTGACTCCTAAAGGTAAACCTATGGTGGCACTTGCTACTTTTGTGGTGCCTTTTGATACCCCAAATCTGATCGAGTCCAAATCATTTAAGTTGTATTTAAACAGCTTAAATCAAAGCAAATTTGCCGATATCAGCCAGGTGTACCGCACTATGAAATCCGATTTGTCAGCCTGTGCCGGTGGCCCTGTGCAAGTGACTTTGCATAACGTTAATGAACTGACCGCCTTTCAACCCACCTGGTTACCTGGCCGTTGTATTGACGATTTGGATATTGAAGTTGAGCACTACGATTACAAACCAGAGCTGCTGCAATTAAACCCAACAGGGGCTTTGGTAGACGAAAAGCTGCATTCGCATTTGCTGAAATCCAACTGCTTAATCACCTCCCAACCAGACTGGGCCAGTGTTTATATTCATTACAAAGGTAAGGCTATTGATCATGCGTCCTTACTGAAGTACCTGATTAGTTTCAGAAGCCACAATGAATTTCACGAGCAATGTGTAGAGCGGATTTATCTGGATTTGTGGAAGCTGTGCGAACCAGAGTTTTTAATGGTCTACGCCCGCTACACCAGAAGAGGTGGCTTGGATATCAACCCACTACGCAGCAGCGAACCTTGTGACCAGCCTAATTTACGGTTAACACGGCAGTGATTGGTGGGGGTGAGTTTTATTGCCCCCAAAGTGCTTCAACACAATCAAACTTGGTTACCAATCCTGCCCAAGTAGTAGTTAAATGCCTCTTAGCTTATGACTACTTTCCAAAGACAAAATAAACAAATCTTGATTGGTTAGATAACCAGCATTTAACATGGTATTCAAAGCAGTTCTAGCCAATCGTCGGGCGCTGCGCGATAAAGTCGTGCAGCGCTGGTTAACTTTAGGTGAGCCTACACTATGATCACTATCGACAAATTGGATGCGTATGAAGAGTTTGATGGGAATCTTGATGCATGGCTCCACTCCGAGGAGAGATCAAGAATTGACGACAACGCTTGGCAAAGCATTGAAGTTATATTGCATAAGATGCACTTAATATCATCTGGGCTTGCCTCTGATAAATTCGAGGCGGTTTTCCAAGAAAATCTTCTAACATTAACTGAAAATGACCAAGTGCGTAATCGACTATGGACTCTGGTAAAAGAACCTAACAAAAAGCTCTAAGAATTAGATTTTGTTATGCGAGTCCCGCGACCTCATTCCATCTTTGCAGTTCATCAAAAAGAGCGTAATCAACTACTGGCACCAAATACTCATTGGGCGCCGCTTTATACTCACTTCGTTCGTACCCCTTAGGGGCCAAGCTAAAGCTGTTCAACGCAAGCGTTGTCGCTGCGGCCTGGGGTCGCCTTTTATGAATTACATCCATGTAATTCACCCTGCGGGCCAGCCTTAGGCTGTTAGAAAGTGCTTCCTGCACTTTCTTGCTTTGAATTCAGAATCTTAGATTATTGACTGCTGCCAACGGCATTGTTGTAATGCCACTGCGCGGCGAGTACAACCTACAACTGTTAGACGTAAGCGTTAGCACTGCATGGCTAGGAGGTGTTTAAACGCCTTAAACTCCAAACGGGCGGGTACCAAACCCGCCCAATAGTTTCTAAAGATCCACACCCAACCAGGCCTGATGCATAGCCTTTTGCTGACGGCTTGGTTTAGCAACAGCTACTACTTTACCTGTACCTTTAGCATGATCAGCTAACACCAGCGGCTGATGCTGTAAACGGCCTTGGCGGAAGTAGCTGATTTGAACTTTGTCGCCTGCTTTGTAATCTTTTAAGCGCTCAGCCAAATCGGCTTTTAGTTGTAAGCCGTTGACTGCCACTATCAAATCTTCAGAGGTAAAACCTGCTTTCCAGGCCGGACTATCACGTTCTACCTTTTTCACCAGCGCAAAACCTGCTTTGTTTTCTGCTGTTACACCAGAGAAAATTTCACGTTTTTTGTCCTGTTGCCACTGCAAACCAAAACTCGCCAACAGCTGTTCGATGTCAAAGTGCAGCGGTTTTTCTACTTGCTGTTGCCACCAAGGGTTTTGATCTTCGCCAGTCAGTTCAGAAGCTATATCAATTACGTCTTTTGCAGTAAAAGCTGTGGTTTTACCAAAACGTTGATACAACTGATTATGCAGTTCTCTATAGCTGGCTTTACGGCCTGACTGCTTTAAAATCAGTTCGTCCATCAGCCAACTGGCGATATACCCCTCAGAGTAAATATTCACACCAAAGTTAGTGCCGTGATCACCACCTAAACTTATCCAGCTGTCAAAACTACTTTCTGATACTGACTGCACCAAACGGCCCGGTGTATGTACAAACTTATCCAGCCGTTTTGCAAGGTCAGCGTAAAACTCTTCTTTGGTCATTAAACCTGCACGCAACAGCAGCTGGTTTTGGAAATAACTGGTGGAACCTTCTGAAATCCATAACAATTTACTGTAGTTAGGGTTCAGGTAATCATAAGGTACTAATTCAGCTGGCCTGTAAGCTTTTACGTTCCAGGTATGCACCAGCTCATGAGAAGCCGTGCTTAAAAACGCCAGGTAATCTTCCCGTTTGCCAAAGGTGAATCTGTCTCTTTGGATCACTGTGGAATTTAAATGCTCAGTCGCACCACGGGCGCCGTCAGTGGCGTGTACGATAAACAGATAACGTTGATAAGGGTAACCTTGCCAGATAGCGTCCGTTTGCTGCACCAGCTTTTCTAAGTCTTTTTGCATCTGGGCGGCGTTGTAATTACCTTCGCCCCAAATCACCAGATCATAATCACGGTCATCGGCGCTAAAAGTTAAATGCTGATTAATGCCGGCTTCAATAGGAGAATCCGCCAACACATCATAGTTTGCCGCGACAAATTGATGTTCGTTATCGCCTTTTGCCATACCTGAGAACGAACGCCAACCTTGCGGTACTTGCAACTGCACAGATACAGCTTCAGATTTTTGCTGATGGCTGAACATTAAAAAGGCGCTGGAGTTGATATAGGCATGAGTTTCATCAATATGGCGGGTACGTTCGCCCAGCTCGTTGGCATAAACACTGTATTGCACTACTACTTTGCCAGCTGTTGTTGGTTCTAAAGTCCAGCTGCTTTTTTCGGTCTTTTGCCACTGAATAGCTTTACCCTGAGCATCAACAGCACTAAAACCAGTCACACCTTTGGCTAAATCCAGAATTTGGTATTTACCGCTGCGCCAGGCTGGCAGCATTAAGGTCAAAGGTTTTGCCTCTGTCGCCTGCAGTTCAACACGAACTTGTGCCAGGTGATGTTGAGGTTCAGTGATACTAATTTGATAGTTCACATCAGCCCAACTGTATGCAGAGCTGCTCATTATGATCAGCACACAAAAAACTTTCAAAAATCTCACGTTGTAACCTCCAGAACCAAAAAATAAAAACAACCATAAATTCAAACAAATAGCGAACAAAACTCTACCAAAAGCTAAATTAAAGCGACCAGATTTATGTAACCCACCTCGTACTATTACATTTTAACTTTTACTTTCAGATCAAATTCTGTTTTAATGCAAAGCGTCCTGACAGGGACAACCCTATTAACTTCAGACCAAAAGTGAACAAGATGAACTATCTGACCTCTGCTGAAGAACAAAGCTGGTTACCTTACTATTTAACCAAAAAGTAACCACAAAAAAATACCCTACTTAATTGCTGATTTTAAGCGGACTTTTAGTCCGCTTTTTTCATTTCGTGCCAGATTCTGCTGTCGCTTTTATCATTATTGCAGATATACTTAGCTCAAACCGAGCGGGTTTTGTACCTGGGGAATGATTCTGGTGACCGAGCAGCAAAGTGATGTAAAACAACAGCTGGCAAATGCAGTCAAAGCGCGTAAACAGCTGGAAGATACCTACGAAAGTCAGTTTAAAATCCTGTCTCAATTTGTCTCCAGGCTATCTCTGGCCTGCAAAGGTATAGATATTGAGCTCGACAATAAGCTCGCACGTTTACGTCAGGAATTTGCCAAAGGCACAGATCTGGAAAAGATCCTGCCTTTAGTAGAAAGCGCTGTTGAAGCACTAAAGAACCTGGAATCACGCCAGCAATCAGAACTAAAGAAAGCGCAAAGCACTTTAACAGATGCCGGCAAATTGCTGCAAAAGCAACGTGGTTTACCGGATCAGCTAAGACGGGATCTACGCGATCTGCTAAGTAAAGTAGAAGAACCCTCCTCTACTGTTCAGGCTTTTTTACCTCATCTGACTCATTTAACAGAGTTGTATCAGTCCGCTTTAGCCACCAAACAACAAAGTGAGCAAGACAATTCTGCAGATGATCATAAGTATCAGGCCATCTGCCGGCAAATTTCTATAGAACTGACTAACCTGCTCAGCGAATTGGCTTTTGAAGGTAAATACGGTCAGGATATAGAAAAAATCCGTTCTACTTTATTAGCTAATGTAAGCATTGAAGCTCTTTTAGAGTCTTGCTTACGCACTATTGAAATTATTATCGCTTCAGTAACAGATGAACGTCAGTCAGCCCAACATTTCCTGCTGAAATTAAACGAAGCCCTGACAGGGGTGCAACAGGCTGTTGTATCTTCACTGAATACCTCGAACACTATCAAAGAGAAAATGCTGCTGCTAAATCAGCAAATAGAGCAGCAAATTAGCAATTTAACAGCAGATACTAAATCTGCGACTTCTCTTGAACAGTTACAGTCTTTGGTCAGCACTAAACTTGGTGCTATCACTAACTCTCTGCGGGAAAAAGAGCAGTTGGAAAAAGACGAGCGTGAGCTGATGTTAACCACCTTACGCCATATGGAAGCCCGCTTGTCTGAGTTGGAACAGGAAGCGACACAATTTAAGAAACGTCTGGCCGAGCAAAAATTCAGAAGTTTGCAGGATGCGTTAACAGAATTACCCAACAGAGCGGCCTTTGATGAGCGTTTTGAGCTGGAAATCCGCCGTGCACAGCGTTATGGTAAACCTCTGTCTATAGCTCTTGCTGATGTGGACCACTTCAAACAAATTAACGATAACTATGGTCACAGCGCAGGCGATAAGACCTTAAAAGTGATAGCTCAGGCGTTAAAACAAAGCTTAAGGGAAACCGACTTTATTGCCCGTTATGGTGGCGAAGAGTTTATTATTTTGTTCCCGGAAACACATTTATCTGAACTTAAACAGCCTCTGAATAATCTCAAGGATAGGATCAAGAAAATCCCGTTTAAATTCAAAGACCAAAACGTTCCCATTTCAATTTCTTTTGGTGCGACAGAACTCAAAACCTCTGACAACAACAGAGCAGCTTTTGACCGTGCAGACGAAGCTTTATACGAAGCAAAACGTGCAGGCCGAGACTTAGTCGTACTGAAAAGTTAAGCTTCGGCCACAGGGCCGGGTCATAAGGAAGTAATCTATGCATGTACAACTCAATCCTTTGGGCGCTATGGCGCTTTTATCTCAACTTGAAGTTGACCGCCTTAAAAACAACACCAGTTCTGACGCTTTTACCTTATTCCGTAATTGTTGCCTTGCCGTACTGAACGTAGGCAGCCATACCGACAGCTCCAGCGAAATCTATGATCAGTTTAAAAACTTTGATGTGAATTTATTAGCCCGTGAACGCGGCATTAAAATTGAGCTGTTCAATCCACCGGAAAGTGCTTTTGTTGACGGTCAGATTATCCGTGGTATCCATGAGCATTTATTCGCTGTGTTGCGCGACATTCTATTTTTCCATACTCAGCTGACACACGCTAACAGATTAGATTTACAAAACAGCGATCATATAACTCATACGGTGTACGACATTTTGCGTAACGCCCGCGTAATAGATTCAGCAGTTGAGCCTAATATGATTGTCTGCTGGGGTGGACATTCAATTAACGAAGCTGAATACAAATACACTAAAGAAGTGGGTTATCAGTTAGGTTTACGTGGCC
The DNA here is from genome assembly GCA_018815765.1 of Gammaproteobacteria bacterium. Lineage (GTDB taxonomy): Bacteria > Pseudomonadota > Gammaproteobacteria > Enterobacterales > Alteromonadaceae > Pararheinheimera. The sequence goes on from JAHIWM010000066.1 coordinate 7,290, forward strand.
TGGATATCTGCACAGGCTGCGGACCAGGCGCCATGAAAGGCCCAATGAAAGGCGCCACTATTGGTCATGCCAAACAACGTAATACCAAAGGCCGTTACTTAGGTCTAACTGAGCCAAGCATTATTGCCGCTGAACCACCAAACCCTATAGTGAACGAGCTGGTGATTTTGCCTGATATCGAAAAACGGCTGGAAGCTTTTATCCGTGTGGCTCATGGCATTATTATTTTCCCTGGTGGTGCAGGCACAGCGGAAGAGCTGCTGTATTTACTGGGTATTATGCTGCATGAAAAAAACAAAGATCAAAAACTACCAGTGATCCTGACAGGGCCACAACAAAGCGCGGCTTATTTTGCTGAACTGGCCAGTTTTATTGAACAAACTTTAGGTAAAGAAGCGCTGGATCTGATTGAGATCATCATAGATGATCCAGCTGAAGTGGCTCGTCGTCTGAAACAAGGCAGTTCAGAAGTGCGGCAATACCGTAAGAGCTGTGGTGATGCGTATCACTTTAACTGGACCTTACATATAGCGCCTGATTTCCAGCATCCTTTTGCACCCACTCACCAGAATATGGCGTCTTTGGACCTGCATCTGGAGCAGGATAAAGCAAAACTGGCAGCTCACCTGCGCCGGGCTTTTTCAGGCATAGTAGCTGGTAATGTGAAAGATGAAGGGATCAGAGCTATCAAACAACATGGTCCATTTAAACTGTCAGGCGAGCCTGCATTAATGAACCTGATGGATAAGTTGTTACAGGCTTTTGTTGCTCAGGGCCGGATGAAGTTACCAGGTTCGAAGTATGAGCCTTGTTATCAAATTCTTAACTGATATGGCACATTTGTTATTACTCGACGGACTAAACTTAGTCCGTCGTTTATACGCTGCACAGGAAAGACCTTTTCATAACTCCCCTGCCCCTTACAGTGAAGCTACAGGCCAGCAACTGCTGCACAATACCGCAGAACAGTTACAGCAAATTGCAATCAAGCTGACACGGCAATTTAAGCCAAGCCATGTATTGGCTGTATTTGAAGTCACTCACCTGAACTGGCGCACCCAGTTGTATCCGGCCTACAAAGCGGACCGCTTGCCTATGCCGGAACATTTGCAAATCGCTTTGCCTGTGCTGAAGCAAAAACTATCTGATATAGGTATCCAGAGCTTTCAAATGCCGGATCAGGAAGCTGACGATGTAATTGCAACCTTGGCCATGACAATGCGTCAACATCAGCAGCAAGTGACTATAGTGTCGACAGATAAAGGCTATTTACCCTTACTTGCTGAAGGAGTGGTGGTGTATGACCATTTTAACCGCCAGCAACACAGCAATGAGACAGTGCTGCAGAAGTTTGGCGTATTACCAGAGCAGTTAGTCCGATATTGGAGCCTGGTTGGTGATAAAACGAATAACATTAGTGGTCTGGCAGGTATAGGGCCAAAAACGGCCAGCGAACTGCTAAAACTGGGGGCAGATATTAAAACTGCTCTGGCACATCCGGATTGTCCGGCCAAACTCAAAGATAAAATTATGGCGTCTCGCGCTGAACTGCAATTATTTATGCAGATCTTAAGTCTGAAAACTGATTTACAGTTGGGGCTGAATTTACAGCAAGTACGTTTTACAGCATGCTGAGGCAGATGATGAAAGTAAAAACCATAGCCTTCCTACTTGCAGGAATACTGCTGTATGTTGGCTTAACCTGCATTACTTTGCTGTTTTATAAAGATGATCCTGATCAGATGAACTGGCAGGACAGAGAAGCCTTTAACACTAAATATATTTATAAACTGGATTTGACGAAAGCTATCAGCAGAGCTCAGGTGATTGATTATCTGGGCGGACCGGATATTACTGAGGCAAAAAACCAACAGCAGCAGATTTATCAGGTATTGTATTACCGCACTCACAGAACTAAAACCGACGGCATCACCACGCGTGACGAATGCACAGCTATTTTATTTAAGAACCAGCAACTGATAGCTATAGGTGAAACCGCAGTAGAGCAATACAACCAACTGGATTGAGATGGCAACTTTGGGATCTTTGGCAGCGCTTTATAAGGACTGCGATGTTTTTTATGCAGAAAAGCACCAGTTATCTGCAGCACAGCAGCTGGCATTGCTGCAAAAGATCTGCCAGCAGACTGCTCAACTTGCCTGTAAAACACCATTTCTGCTGCTATCCCAGTTATCTCTTAGCCCAGCCACTGGTCTGGTTTCAAGCAAACTATTTATCAAACAAGCGGCCTTGTTAACAGCTATTGCTATGGCGGGCCGTTGGCCTGAAGAGCTGCTGTTTCAGTTGTTAAAATGTTGCTTGTTACAGCCTTTAGCTGTCAGCGTTTTATTGGAAAAGTCTGCAAAAGCAGAAGAGCTCAGCGCTGCAGAACAACAACAACTGAAGTTTCCTGCTGTAGTGACCATAAAACAGCATAAAGAGCTGGTAGAAAAAGCAGGCTCACTAAACCTGTTGCGTCAGTGTTATGGCAAAAACAGAGGTTTAGCAACCTGGCAAAGCCCCTACTTTAGCCAGCTGATTAGTTTTTGCTGGCAGGTAACACGGCTGATGTTACCTGGTGCAGGTAAATTAATAGCACTGGAGAAAATAGCCACCCAGCTGCTGCCTCAAGCTACAGTAACGGAACAACAGTTCTGGCTGGCTCTGTCTTGTTTAAACAGTAGCAGCTACAGTACAGGACGTTTTGTACGCGACTCTGATGCTAATCTGGCGCTGTTGCTTTGCGAAATTAACACCTCAGAGCAAATACAACTGTTAGTGCAGCCTTATGACAAAAGCACAAAACAGCTATTGCCGGTACAAACAATAGCTGCAGCAGACTGGCAATTATTAAATCCAAGACAATACAGTCAGGACGACTGGCTTAATGGCTGGCAACAAGACAACGAGTTTTTGCCGCAATGGCCTGAACCTGCAAATTTACCTGCATTAAGCTGGCTACAACAACTGAGTCTGGCTGCCAAAGTAAGTCAGCAAACAGAGCTGATTGAACAACATCCATGGCTGATGCAGCAACTACAGGAAAAAGCTTCGGCACAAAGCAGGCAACAACAAAAAATTCAGTCTACCCAGCATGCTATCGCCATGCTGGGTCAGGAACAGCTGCTGCCTTTATTAAAACAAGCCTGGCTGGAGCAACATTGCCAGCAACAACATCAACCTCTGCATGACTGGTTACTCGAGTTCCGGCGGGTGTTAGCCAAAGCTTTGTTTATGCTGACGCAACCGATAAAATTTTATGCCTTAACACCACAACAAGCAGAGCTTTTAGCCTGGTGTTTGTGCTGGCCTTTATGGCAACAGTCCGATCTGCGTTTTTTGGCCTTGTCTCATCCAACTCAGGCTGTAAGCCTTATCAGCCAATGGTTAAAACAGCAGTTATGGCAAAGTGAGCATTATCAGCAACTGGCGTTAAAAACCCTGAAGCATCTGCAGTTTAATCAAAGCTGGCAGGATGCCTGCCTGCATTACCGAACTTTACCTACTTCGAGTCATTCCCATGCTATGGCTTTTGTATTGGCTTTTGCTTTTGATCTGACCGCTTCGGTATTTTCTGATAGCGATGATAAAGACAGGCTGGATCACAGCTATAAATTTGTCGAACCCTATCTGGCGATGCAGCTCTGTTCAGCTTCAGACTGGCAAGCCGAATTGGTAGAACAAAGCCAGCCTGTTACCCAACTTATTGCCAGTTGTAGTTTTATTTCTCCATTTTCTAAAGTTATGCCGCAGGAAGTCACAGATTTGTCGCAGATGTCGGCATAAACTGGAAAATAAACACCAAAACTGGTATATTTTCGCCGTTTTTCAGCACACTCTGCTGCCAAAGGTTTAATAAGAAGACTGTATTCAAATTCAGCTTTGCGTTTATTACAACCAGTCCCGGTAAGAATCAGTAATTTAAGGAACGTTATGAGTTCACAAACTATTACGGTCATCAAAGGTGATGGCATAGGTCCAAGCATAGTAGAAGCCGCTATCCAGGTTCTGGATAAAGTAGGCTGTAACTTTAACTATGAATATGTTGAAGCTGGCTTAACGGCTTTAGAAACTACTGGTGAATTGCTGCCACAGACCACGCTGGACGCTATTGCCCGTAACAAAATCACCTTAAAAGGCCCGTTAACTACGCCTGTAGGCGAAGGTTTCACTTCAATTAACGTGACCTTACGTAAAAAATTCAACCTGTACTCTAACGTACGTCCGGTAATTTCGTTTAAAGGCACTAAAGCCCGTTACGAAAATATCGACATCATTACAGTACGTGAAAATACTGAAGGTATGTACTCAGGTGCTGGCCAAATCGTGAAAAACGAAGGCGAGCTGGCAGAAGCTATGAGCATAGTAACCCGTGAAGGTTCTGAACGTATTGTTGAGTTCGCCTTTGAGCTGGCACGTCGCGAAAACCGCAAAAAAGTGACTATCGTTCACAAAGCCAACATCCTGAAATCTACTTCTGGCCTGTTCTTAAAAACTGCCCGCGAAGTGGCTTTACGTTACCCTGATATTCAGGCCAGCGAGATGATCGTTGATAACGCTTGTATGCAGCTGGTGATGAACCCACAACAGTTTGATGTGATAGTCACAACCAACCTGTTTGGCGATATTTTATCTGACTTATGTGCTGGTTTAGTCGGTGGTTTAGGTATGGCACCAGGCGCTAATATCGGCAAAGACTGCGCTATTTTTGAAGCAGTGCACGGCAGCGCGCCGGACATAGCTGGCAAAAACCTGGCCAACCCAAGCTCAGTGATTTTAGCTTCTATCCAGATGCTGGAATATTTGGGCATGAAAGATAAAGCAGAAAAAATTCTGGCTGCTTTAACTGATGTGATTGCATCAGGTGACCGCACCACCCGCGACTTAGGTGGCAGCCACGGCACCACAGACTTTACAGCGGCCATGCTGGAACGTTTGTAATTCACTGAAAATGGGGTCAGATCACATTATTCGCTTGGCGAATAATGTGATCTGACCCCATTTTTTTGCCATCATCTTCGCTTCACACTACTATGCTCCGATAGGTTGTTCTCTGAGGAGTTATATCGATGTACCAGTTGTACTATTCACCAAGCACCGCCAGCATGGCACCCCATATTCTGTTGGAAGAACTCTCAGTTCCTTATGAGCTGGTATTAACAGACACAGCTACAGGTTCTCATAAAAAAGCTGAATACCTGGCACTCAACCCTAATGGCACTATTCCAACCTTAGTCGACCAGGGCCAGGTCATTTTTGAAACTGCAGCCATGTGCCTGCATTTAGTGGATAGCCATCCACAAAAGAACTTATTCCCGGCTCACGGCACTCTTCAACGCGCCGAAGCTTACAAATGGCTGATTTGGTTATCCGCCACCTTACAAAGCACTTTAGTGGTGTATTTTTATCCGGACCGCTGGGTAAGTGGTGAGCAAAATCAGGCAGATGTAAAACGTCATGCTCAGCAAAAAGCCCAAAGCCTGCTGGAGCACATGGATAAACATTTAGCCAGCCACTGCAGTCCATGGTTTTTAGGCGAAGAATTTTCGCTGGTGGATATTTACGCCATGATGTTATGCCGCTGGACCCGCCACTTCGACGACAAAAAAGCCCGAGATTACCCTTTTATAGCGCTGTGGGTACAAAAGGTATTAGCCCGCCCTGCGGTGCAAAAAGTGATGGATTATGATGGCTTAGTGAAGCCTTATGTTTGATGGGTTATCAGCACTTTTGGAGGGTAGAGTTTATCCCTACCCTCTTTGTTCAAATTCAAAACAGCTGCTTTAAAACTTACGCACATGCACTGTCACTTCCTCGCGGTCGTGGTACAAGTGTTTAGCCTGAATTTCGACGTCGAGCCCAGCTTCGTTGAAGTTATGCTGCATCATATCCAGCACTTCAACTACAGTTTCATAACGTTTTTTCATAGGTAGTTTCAGGTTAAAGATACTTTCCTGACACCAGTCATTGATCAG
>JAHIWM010000067.1 GCA_018815765.1 Gammaproteobacteria bacterium
AGCGGCATAAGCCTGTTGGATCTGGCCGAAGCTCTCTGGCGTGCCAAACACTTGCTGACGAATTTGCGCAACTTCAGCTTTGTCATAAGCCGGACCAAACACAAAACGGTATTGCTCTGTTTGGCCTTTGGCTAAAGACACTCTGTATTGCATCACACAAGCTGGCGTTTCGTAATCCGAGTCACCACAAGCTAAAAACGGCTGCTGCACTGCAGAAGGTACATGTAAACCGCCCTGCCCTTCGAAGTGTTGCTGGTTTACTTCCCAGAAATCCGGTGTGCGCTCGGCCAATAAGAAGGTTTTGTCTTTTAAAAACTTGTTTTTAAAGTAATCCGGATACTTTTGATAAGGCGTCACTGATGAGCAGATAATGGCTTTTAAATCGGCATCATAACGGCCAGACTGGTTCATCCAGGACATATAACCGACCGGGAAATACGGATACAGACTTAAGGAACGGTTCTGATTTGAATCGTTGCGTACCGTCAGTTGCCATAACTCCAGCGGTTGATCCGGAGTTAAGGTTAATAACCACTCTACAGTTAAACCAGAGTCCAGCGTCAACTGCCAGCGGATATCCGACTGGCCTGCAGAAAACACAAAGTTTTGGGCTTCTTTGCGCACCGGCTCGTAAGGCACAGACCAAATTTCACCGCTGTTTTCATCTTTGATATAAACAAAACGGCCCGGATGATGAGCGTAATAGGGCTGCTCCGGCTGCATAAAAGTTTTGGCTTCTAAGTTTGGCGCATGGGCATATTTGGCTGGTTCTGGCTGCATAAACTGCGCTGTGGCATAACCACGGCAGTTTTGCTGGATCATCATGACCTTGTTCCATAAAAAGCCCGCAGCCTGTGGCATCGCAGTGGCGCTGTACAATTCATAACGCTGGCCGTTTTCTGTGGCTTGCATCAACTTCTTCATAGTTACTCCGACACTCCGACTACTGCCGCTTCTGTCTTATGGGATGGGGCATGTGCTGTTTTGCGCTGATCCAATTCCTGTTGAATGGTCAGCAATTGTTTTTCATCTAAATGGTAAAAGCGCATGACAAAAGCAGCCAAAAAGGCCACTAAGCCAGGGATCACAGATACCATCAATAAAATCCCCATTTGTGAGCCCGCACTTTGTTCAGTGTTGGCGACATAACCTATCAACGCCAATAACCAGCCAATCACAGCAGAAGCAATAGCACCGCCGAGCTTTTGTGAAAAGGTAGCAGCTGAAAAGGTCATAGCTGTGGCACGACGGCCAGTGCGCCATTCGTTGTAATCTGCAGTGTCGGCATACATAGAAAAAGCTAACGGAGATTTAGGCCCTAATACAAAACCTATAGCCAGGTTGATGGCAAAAATTAAGCCCACCTGATCAGCTGGCACAAAAAACAAGCTGATAGAAAACACACCGGCCAGGCTCATTAACAGCATCATCAACGGCTTTTTATCCATAAACTTCGTCATTAAAGGCGTAGATGCAGCACCTAAAGCCAAAGCCAGCATGTAAGAAGATAAAAACTCGCCGACCAGCTCAGGCCGCATTACATAGTATTTAAAGTAATAAGTGCCACTGCTGGCGCGCATGGTGATAGTGATCATAATGATCAGCGCCAGACTGAACAGCACCAGCCAGGGTTTGTTGTTTTTTAAATCGAGCAAATCCTGTTTCACGGCGTTGTTGGTTTCGCTAACAGGCTGAATACGCTCTTTGGTGCTGGCAAAAGTGAATAAAAACAGCAAAGCAGCAGCTATACCAAACACGCCCATAGTCAGCTGCCAGCCTAAGATTTCATCACCCTGACCTAATAAAACCACTAGCTTAGGGGTTAAATAAGTCACCAGAATACCGCCGGTAAAACCACCGATAAAACGGAAGCTAACTAAAGTGGTTCTGTCCTGGCTGTTGCGGGTCATCACGCCAGACAAGGCTGAATAAGGAATATTAATGGCGGTGTAGGTCAGCATCAGTAAGCTATAGGTGCAATAAGCCCATACCAGTTTTCCGCCTGGTCCTAAGTCCGGTGTGCTGTAGGTTAATACGCCAGCACCAGCTAAAGGCAAAGCCAACCACAACAAATAAGGCCGGAATTTGCCCATCCGGGTTTTGGTTCTGTCCGCTATAGCGCCCATCATAGGGTCGGTAAAAGCGTCGATGATTTTGGTGATCAGCATCATGGTGCCGGCAGCAGCCGCTGAAATACCAAACACATCGGTATAAAAAATTAATAAAAAGGCCGAAATATTAGCCCAGTAGAAGTTAAAGCCCATATCGCCGACGCCATAGCCGAGTTTTTCACTCAGCTTGAGCCGGTCTTGAGGTACCGCAGTTTCTGTTGTCACTTTGTCACCCTGTCGTTGTTCTGTTGTTTTGATTATTTGTCGTTTTAATGAGCGGATTGAATCAATCCTGGCCCGTCGTCATAGCGCGGGCACTTTTTATAGTCGTTGTTCTATTTTTAATGCGACTTGCAGCATCAGTTGGTTAACGCTTTGGCTGATATCCAGACACAACACGTCAGCTTCCTGCTCGACAGATTCCATAGTGGCCAATTGGCTTTGCAGCATAGACACAGGCATAAAATGGTTTTGCCGCTGCGCCAGTCGTTCGGCCAGTAATTCAACACTACCTTGTAAATACACAAACTGTGGATTGGATGCAGCCTGACGAATACGCTGACGATGTTGGCGGATTAAACCTGAATAACTTAACACCACAGAGAGTTGTTTTGCTGCGCACTCTTGCAATGCTGCACATAAACGGCCTACCCATTGATCACGCATTTCGCTGGTAATAGGAGTGCCTGACGCCATCATGTGTTTAGCTTCAGGGCTGTGAAAATCATCCCCTTCCAGATAGTGCCACCCCAGTTGCTCTGCAAGACGCAAAGCCAGCGTAGATTTGCCGCTACCGGCCACGCCCATAATGATCAGACTTTGGCAGTTTGTAACATGACTTGCCTGCTTCTGAGCTGTTAGATCCTGTTGCATCAGATACGATCACACCTGCTGTAAAAATGTGGCCTCAGCTTAATTCAGATAAAATGATAGCGCAACCATTTTGACTCAAACTGAGCTTTCAGTTATTGTTTTTTAAAAATAATGAGAATGGTGCGATGAATAAAAAACCTAACCTGAAAGATGTAGCAAAAGTAGCAGGTGTCAGCGCTATTACTGTGTCCCGCGTGCTTAGTAATCCTGATAAAGTCTCAGAAAAACTGCGGGCAAAAGTTGAACAGGCTGTGCATGATATTGGTTATATCCGTAACCATGCTGCCAGTGCTTTGGCTTCCCGTCGATCAGGTGTGATAGCGGTTATCATTCCATCATTATCTAACATAGTTTTTAATGATGTCTTGCAGGGTATATACAGCGCTGTAAAACAACATCATCTGCAGGTGGTATTAGGTGATTGCCATTATTCGCCACTGGAAGAAGAAAAGCTGATCGCCACTTTACTCAGCCAGTCGCCTGAAGGTTTTATTCTGACCGGCACAGATCAAACCGATTACGCCCGTAAATTGCTGCAGCAATCCGGCATTCCTATAGTGCAACTGATGGAATTAAGTGACTGCCCTATTGATATGAATATTGGCTTTTCGCACTTTAATGCAGGCGTGGATATCACCAACCATTTGCTGCAAAAAGGCTATCGTAAACTGGGATTTTTGGGTGCCCGCATGGATACCCGTACTCAGCAACGTTTAGCTGGTTTTAAAAAGGCGATAGCGGATTTTAAACAGCCTTGTCAGAGTTATGTGGTGACAACCACTCAGTCTTCATCCATACGTTTAGGCGGTCAGTTATTGCAGGCTGTGATGGCAGAATCTCAGGGCCAGTGTGATGCGGTGTTTTGCTGCAATGACGATTTAGCCTTAGGTGCTTTGTTTGAAACCAAACGGATGAACCTGAAAGTACCAGCAGATATTGCTATTTGTGGTTTCAACGACTTAGAAGCTTCAGCTTTGGTCGAACCCGCCATAACCAGCGTCGCCTCACCGCGTTTTGAGATGGGCCAGCAAGCAGTTGAATTACTAATGACAGCATCAGGTCAGGATAAAACCCATAAGCCACCTATAGATGTGGGTTATCGCATAGTGGAACGAGCTTCGACTTAAAACCTCAGTTAATTCGGGTCAGAGTAAAATTAAAGCCGCTGGCTTAATTTTACTCTGACCCGAATTAGTTATTCAAAAGCTACGTTAAAACGCACACCAAAGGTACGTGGTGATTGCCACATAAAGTTAGGTACTGCGTCACCGTGAGTACGGCCTTGATCGCTCTTAATATCGCGGTCAGTGACGTTATTGACAAAAGCTTCTGTTGACCAGTTGCCTTCTGAAGGTTCAAACGTCAGGCTTAAATCCACTTTGGTATAGGCATCCTGACGGTCGATATCAGCAGCGTAAGGCAGATTTTTGAAACCTGCAGGTCTGTCACCACGGTTAGCCGGGTCAAACCATACTTCGCTGGTATAACCCACACGAACTCTTGGTTTTAACGTAGCGCCGCTTTCCAGACCTACGAAGTGTTCGTAGTTCGCGGAAGCAGAGAATTCCGGAGCCATCACTAAATGGTTACCGCTGAAATCCAGCAGGTTAGGCAAAGCAGGGTTACCTGCTGATGGGTTAAAAGCTAAACCATCACGGCCATATTTAGAATCTGTGGTCAGGAAGTCATCGTAAGTTGCATCCAGTACAGACATAGAACCACTTAACTCGCCATTTTCAGTCACTAACCAACGGGCTTCTAGTTCCAGACCATTGATAGTAGCTTTACCAGCGTTAGTTTTACGCAGTAAGTCAGCACCAGTATTGGTGACTACGTTACTGGTGACCTGTAAATCTGTGTATTCAGTCGTGAATAACGCAGCAAACAACTGCAGGGTGCCGTCCAGGAATAAACCTTTCATACCCAGTTCGATACTGGTGTTTTCTTCCGGTGCTACATAAGCGGCAGTACCTGCAGATTCGTCGTTATTACCAGCGATAATGGCGTCCAGATCAGCTTGAGTGAAAGGGCCTGTGCCTTTGTAGGTGCCGCCATCCTGAATAGTACCGGACTTAAAGCCAGTGGCGTAGGAGGTGTAGAACATCACATCATCTGTCATATCCCATTCAACACGAGCCATACCTGTGGTTTTGCTCCACTCCGGGCTGGTATCGTTGTAGGTATCAACCCAACATTGACCTGGTTGCACCAGGAATTTGTTTGGTGCCAGACCGTTCAGTAAGCCATCCGGGTCTAATGCACCTATGTAATCCTGATTCGGTTCCGTCACTTCGGTACGTTTTTCGTCAGGACACATGATGTTACGACCACCTTTGTCCCAACGTTTATCATTGGTGTAACGTAAACCAGCACTCAAGCGCCAGTCGTCAGTCAGTTTATAGGTAGACTGAGCATAAATACTGTTCGATTCTAAACCACGGTCAGGCTGACGGTAAGTTGACCATAAGTTTTTGTTGGGTGTAGCACCACCTTCGTAATCCACGTCAGGGTGCACTATGTCAAAAATAGTTTTGTTGTTTTCTTTGAAGTAGAAGTAACCCACCATCCACTGTAAACGTTCAGCATCATCATTTTTGAACTGTAATTCGTGCTGCGTGGCTTCGTGATCACATTCAACACAACCACCCCACTCATACTTAGTCAGGCTCCAGGTTCTGTCCCATACTGAAACACGGGATGTATCTGTGTAGCCGCCTATGTAAGACAGCTGCAAGCCTGAATCAAAATTGTAGTTGGCTCTGGTACGGAAACTGTCGCTGGTTGCATCGTTAAAACCTGGTTCCTGTACATAAGAGCTACGGTCAGAACCACCGGTAATAGTTGGGATATTGCCCGTGCCATTGTCGGTAAAGTTTTCGTAGGATAAGGTTAAATCAAACTTGTCAGACGGCTGGTAAAAAGCACTGAAACGCGCAGCGGCCAGATCGGTTGAACCGTATTTCTCACCCATGGCTGAACCTGGCAGGAAATCCACTACACCTTCAGATTGATCAACAGCAGCTGCAACACGCACAGCTAAGGTATCGCTTAATGGAATATTGACCATACCACGCATAGCGCGGCGGTCGTAATTGCCTAAAGTGATTTCAGCATTCGCATCAAAACCATCCAGACGGGCTTTGGCAGTGTGTAAGTTCACTACACCACCTGTGGCGTTACGGCCGAATAAAGTACCTTGTGGACCACGTAAAATTTCAGCGCCTTCTAAGTCAAACATCAAAGCGGAGGCGCCTTGAGAGCGGGCTGAATAAATACCGTCAATGTGGAAAGCTACAGCAGGGTCACCACTTTCAGTCTGGTCAGAAGAACCAATACCACGTACATACACCATAGGCGTATTTTGGGTACCGTTTTGTG
>JAHIWM010000068.1 GCA_018815765.1 Gammaproteobacteria bacterium
CAAGCCTCAGGGCAAACCTTTGGTTGATCACTACGTGACTGATATTGAACAGGACACCTGGATCCAACTGCCATGGGATATGGAGCTGGCCTACAGCGTACCATTAGCTGAGCAGAAGTAATTTAATTCGGGTCAGAGTAAAATTAAGCTCAGTTTTTAATTTTACTCTGACCCGAATTTTTCCTTTCTATTTATTACTTCGTGAGTTTTAACTTCACCCACACCAGACGGTGGTCAGAGCTTGCTGCACGATCAGCAACTAATTCATAAAAAGGCTGACCAGTCGCTGGCCAAAACACGCCGCTGGATAACACTTTAAAACCTGATTTGGATGGCAGTACATAATCCGCCCTCATCCGCCAGCCTGCTGTATGAGTCGCGGCATATGGGCTGTCAGGGCTATGCGCTTTGCCACCAGCACTTTGAGGCGTAAAGCTGCTATCAACCCTTGGATGCATCAGTAAGTTGCCTATGCCTTCTTTGTAGGCATTACCCTCCACTGGCGATGAATTTAAATCACCAAGGATCACAAAGCTTTTATCTTCTGCCAGCCCGCCTTTTTGGCCTCTGTCGTCATAGATGTAACTGGCTTTCTCCGGGCTTAAGTAATCAGTCCAAAACCGCACTTCGTCATGGTTACGTTTGCCGTTTCTGTCCTCTTCACCGTCAAACACAGGGGGAGTAGGGTGACTGATCAGCACATGTACAGCCCTTTTATTCACCAGTACAGGCACATCCCAATGTGCTTTTGATGACAGTGGCATTAATTGCCATGCATCAGCACCGTACCAGGGCGAACCATCGGCTTTCGTTGTTTGCAAAGCACCAGGCATATCCTTCCATTTAAAATGCTGGAAGGTTCTGACTCTGCTACTGTCTATAGGATACTTCGACAACAACATCATGCCGTACTGGCCTGGATACTGACCAAAACCCCAGGCGTCCGAACCTTTATTGGTCAGATGGCCGTCATTATCCAAATCAAAACCACTGGGTTGGCCAGTATTAACAGTACTGTAATAGAAGTAGGGATAATCAATAGTTTTGCCGTCAGTGTTTTGCGCTTTGTTTAAATAATTGCGGATAAACAGCTGCACCCCTGAGGCGGAGTCTTCGATGTAATCAAATTCGTTCAGCAGCAGAATATCGGGTTGGGTTTGCTGCACTATAGCAGCGATATTTTTGATTTGTGGATGATTTCCCTGAGCGAGCAGGGTGCTCAAAACCTGCGGGCCTCCGGCAACACCTTTTGCCAGATAGTTTTCAGATTCCATACTGACGTTAAAAGTGGCAATAGTCAGAGTTTGCTCTTTAGCCATAACAATCCCGCTGAAAGAAAAAAAAGAAGTCACTAAAATAGATGAAAAAATATAATTCATAAGTGCTAAGCCAGTTAAATAGTGTGGTAAGCATATCCTGAAACCTTGTTAAAACCCAGTTTCAGCGGTGATTTTACTTAAAGACAAGTTGTTCGGTATTGAATTGAAAATGATGTTGATTAAGCACAGCAAATGTACGATTTTTACAGTTCATATGTTACACTTGCGTGACAAATCGGACCTGACAACCAAAGTTGATCTTAGTTCAACGGTAATCTGGTCTGATGTAAGAAAAACGTAATAAAAGTTCGATATAGTTGTCGCCCAAATTGGAAGCAGGAAGTTTTCAGCTTGGCTGAAACATAAAAATTTACAACTACCAGGTGAAAAACGATATGAAAATTAAACATATAGCTCTAGCTATTACCTTAGCCTTAGGCGCTACAAATGTAGCCGTCGCCAATACAGGTCAATCTTCTGCCATTCGGGGCGCTATTGTTGATTCTCAGGGCAATCCTGCTACAGGTTCAACGCTGACAATTATTCACACACCATCAGGTTCTGTAAAAGAGCTGGCGGTTAACAGTGAAGGACAATTTAATGCGTCTGGTTTACGTGTAGGCGGCCCTTATACCATTATTGTGAAGAACTCTGCCTACGAAGGTAAGGTGATTGAAAACGTTTATCTTGATATGAATAAACCACTGCAGCTGAATACTATATTGGCTGCAAAGCAAGACGTTGAAACCATTACTGTCACCGGTACCCGTGACTTTTTCTCAAACACTGGTTCTTCGAGCTACTTTGGTGAAGAACAGATTGGCAACTCAGCCACATTCAACCGTGATATTAAAGACGTGGTTCGAATGAACCCACTCGCTGTGTTGGATCCATCAGGCACTGAGTTGAGTATTGCTGGTAGCAATCCAAAATATAACTCTTTGACAGTAGATGGTGTTGGTCTGGCAGATACTTTTGGTCTGAATGCTAACGGTTACCCTGCACAACGCCCTCCAATTTCACTGGATGCGGTAGAACAGATTTCTGTAGAGTTTGCGCCATTCAAAGCCCGTGCGGGTAAATTCAGTGGCGGTAATATCAATGTCGTTACTAAATCAGGTACCAATGAGCTGGAAGGCTCTGTCTTTTATGAATTTGTTCCATGGTCCGGTAAGGCGAAAGATACTGATTTAGTCGCTGGCCGTGAGTTTGATGTTGATAACGAAGAAAAAACAATTGGTGCAACTTTGGGTGGCGCTATTGTCGAGGATAAGTTGTTTTTCTTCGCTGCTTACGATAAGTGGGAAGAGGATGTAGTTTTTAACTACGACCTGAACACGCTTGAAGGTCATGATGTGACCCTTGATCAGGCTAATCGTGTCATCTCAATTTTAAATGATGTCTATGGTTTACAGGATGCAATTGGTAGTACACCACCACCAGACAGCGATGAAAAAATTCTGTTGAAATTGGATTGGAACATCAATAGCGATCACCGCGCTGATTTCACTTATTCATTCCAGGAAAATACGGCTGCCCGTAACTTTACCAATGCTGACAATACGCTGAATTTCGCATCCAACGGCTGGTCACAGGACTCAGAGACCACCTTTATCTCTACTCACCTGTATTCAGATTGGTCAGCTGATTTTTCTACAGAAATTAGCTGGACTTATAAAGATTACGCTCAGGATTCAAACACAGCCTCTAACTGGGGCGAAATTAATATCGACGTAGCACCGGGTTCTCAGAATGGTGCAGATATAGTGGCTGGTCGCGATGAAAACCGCCACGCCAACGTGCTTGAAAATAAAACCATGTCTTTGGGTATTCACTCTACTTACTTAGCTGGCGATGTTGAATACAAGTTCGGTGCTGAAATCGAGGACGTGTGGAACTACAACTTATACGGTCGTCATGGTGCTGGTACCTGGACATTCAACAGTATTGAAGAGTTTGAAGCCAAAGCTCCGACCAGCTTGGTATATAGCAATGCATACACCAATAACCTGCAGGATATTGCTTACGATGTAGATAGTTTGCAGTATTCCTTATACGGCGAAGCAACTTTTGAGCTGTTTACCGATTTTATGGTAACCGCAGGTTTACGTTATGAGTTGTTAACTGTAAGCGGCGAACCAAAATTAAACGAAAACTTTGTTGATACCTATGGTTATGCCAACACCGAAAACATGGATGGTACAGATATCATTCTGCCACGTTTAGGTTTTAACTGGAACGTAGCCGACGACGTGACGTTGCGTGGTGGTGTGGGTCGCTTTAGCGGTGGTATGCCACTGGTATGGGTGTCTAACGCCTACACCAACGATGGTTTTACAAAAGTAAATGCGAATCCCGCTGCAGTTCGTGACGCAATCCGCAACCCTGCTAATGTAAACTTTACTGAGATCCCACAGGCTGTACTTGATTCAATGGTTCCTGGTGCTGGTAGCACTAATACCATCGCTGACGGTTTTAAAATGCCTTCAGATTGGCGTTATCAGTTCGCAGTGGATTATGTATTCGATTTACCTGTTCTGGGTGAAGGTTTTGCCTGGACAAACGAAATCACTTATGTAGATCGTGAAGACGCTCCTTATTGGGATGATATTTCCCGTGTTAAAACAGGTGAAACTGTTGACGGACGTACTATCTGGGGTTCTGTTTATGCAGACGGACTGGATGAGAACTGGGATATTCAGCTGCGTAACATCGAAGATGGTGGCCGTAGTGTGATTCTCACGTCGTCTTTGCAGAAAACATGGGACAACGGCATTTCTCTGAGCACTTCTTATACGAACCAGGACATCACAGAAGTGAATCCAGGTACAAGTTCGACTGCAGAGTCTAACTATCAATTTGAAGTAACAGAAAACCGTAACGAACCATTGTTAGGTCGTGCTTATTACGAAGTTGAACATCGCTTTGTGGTGAATTTGGGTTATAAGCATGAGTTTGTTGCTGGTTATGCGACGAATTTTAACCTGTTCTTCGAACGTCGTTCAGGTGAACCGTTCTCTTGGACCTTAGGTGCGTTCCAGGATGGCGATTTGGGTGACCAGCCAAACTTTGATGATGCAGATATTTACCTGCCTTATCTGCCGTCAGGTGCCAATGATCCGGCCTTTGACTTTGTTAACGGCTTGAGTTACGACGAAATCATGGCTATTGCTGCTGCAGCTGGCGTCGATGGTTATGCAGGTGATTATATTGAGAAGTATTCTTCAAACCAACCTTGGCTGACAACTATGGATCTGGCAATTACTCAAGAGTTGCCAGGTCTGGTTGAAGGGCACAAAGGTAAATTGTACTTTGTGATTGATAACTTCGCTAACATGTTAAATGATGACTGGGGTAAATCGTATAGCATGGCTTTCCCTCAGCGCATCCTGTATGACTTTGATGTTAACGCTCAGGGTCAATATGTATTGCAGGAAGCTTTTGGTGGTACAAACACGAAAAACTTCGATAGATTTGATGTGAGTGAATCAACCTGGAATGTCAAAGTTGGTGTTAAATACAGCTTCTAAGATAATTTAGCCTTAAACTTAAAAATGCCGGTGTAATACCGGCATTTTTTATTTATTCAGAAGCCAAAATCCGCGATAATGCGCCAAATTTAGATATCAAATAGAAGTGACACTGTGCCTAAAAGTACCATTATTGCTATTGCCGGTGCCTCGGCCTCTGGCAAAAGTTTGTTTGCATCCACTGTTTACCAGGAGCTGGTAGCGGAATTGGGTGGTGAGCGTATCGCTGTGCTGGCTGAAGATGCTTATTACCGCGATCAGGCACATTTGTCTTTTGATCAGCGTACCCTGACCAATTACGATCATCCTGCCGCTTTTGAACATGAATTGCTGGCGTCACATTTACAGCAGCTAAAAGACGGCAAAGCTGTGTCTATGCCACAATACTGTTATAAAACTCATACCCGCAAGGCTGAAACTATTACTGTGCATCCGGCCAAAGTGGTGCTGGTGGAAGGTATTTTATTACTGACTGATGATAAGTTACGTCAGCAGTTTAATATTACTGTCTTTATGGATACTCCTTTGGATGTCTGCTTATTACGCCGCATTAAACGTGATATGGAAGACAGAGGCCGCAGTTTAGGTTCTATTACTGAACAATACGAAAATTACGTACGTCCTGCATTTTTTGAGTTTATCAATCCGTCTAAACAATATGCAGATTTGGTCGTAACCCGTGGTGGTAAAAACGAAATTGCCATCGACATAATCAAAACCAAAATTCGCCAATTGTTACAGGAATAGTCTTCCTTATTAAAAGCTTTAGCGACAACCAGACTGCGCTTTTGGTTGTCGCTTTCCTCCTTAGCCTTCACGCAACATTTGCTTTGCAAGCTTTTCAATTCTGTTATAATCGCGCGGCAAAACGTCAAGTTTAGACAACCCCTGAACAGCAACTACAAGTGTTTGAAGCCGGCTACGGTGGTTAACACTCCCGCTCGGAAACTGTAACTACTTGATCTTTTGATGCTATTCTAGGATTTGGCATCACAAGAACAAAAAATCTGCGCCTTGCATGGCCAGACCCTATATCCAAGGAATAACTATGATGAGTTTGGTTGGCATTCTTGCCATCTTAGTAACTGCGTATTTAGCTTCTGCTAACAGAAGTCGCATCAAATGGCGCACCGTTGTCGGTGCTTTTGTGATCCAGTTGGCAATAGGCGCTTTTGTGCTTTATGTGCCTTTTGGTAAAGACGTGCTGTTAAGTATTTCTGCCTTTGTTGGCAATATTATCTCTTACGCCCAGGCCGGGATCATCTTCTTATTTGGTGATGCGGGCGCACAGAAATATGGCTTCGTCTTTGCGATTCATGTGCTAACGGTCATTATCTTCTTCTCTTCTTTAATCGCAGTGCTGTATCACATAGGGGTGATGCGTATCATCATCACTGTGTTAGGTGGTGGTTTGCAAAAATTGCTCGGCACCAGTCGACCGGAGTCTATGAGCGCTGCAGCCAATATCTTTGTGGGCCAGACAGAAGCTCCGCTGGTTGTTCGTCCTTTTATTCCCACTATGACCCGCTCAGAATTATTTGCGGTAATGGTAGGGGGCTTATCTTCAGTTGCAGGTTCTGTGCTCGCCGGTTATGCCGGCATGGGGATTGAACTTAAGTACCTGATCGCAGCCAGCTTTATGGCAGCACCAGGTGGCTTACTGATGGCAAAACTTTTGCTGCCAGAAACCGAAACACCAAAAAATGACTTAGCTGATATTGGTATGGTTGAGAAAAATACCAACGTGATTGATGCTGCCGCCTCAGGTGCAGCCAGCGGTTTACAACTGGCATTAAACGTCGGTGCTATGTTGTTGGCTTTTGTTGGCTTAATTGCATTAGTGAACGGTTTAATCGGCTGGGTAGGTACTTTAGTTGGCTTTGAAGGCTTAACTCTGCAACTGATCTTTGGCTATATTTTCCAGCCACTGGCATTCATTCTGGGTGTGTCATGGGAAGAAGCCCGTTTGGCAGGTAGCTTCATTGGCCAGAAATTAGTCATCAACGAGTTTGTGGCTTATCTGGACTTTATCCAGTATGTCAAAGCAGGGCAGCTGAGCGAGCACACACAAATTATCGTGACTATCGCTTTATGTGGTTTTGCAAACTTCTCATCGATTGCCATTCTGTTAGGTGGCTTAGGAGTGATGGCTCCGAATCGTCGGTCAGATATTGCAGAGCTGGGTTTAAAAGCTCTATTAGCTGCCACTCTGGCTAACCTGATGAGTGCAGCAATAGCAGGCTTTTTCTTTTCGTTAAGTTAAACAGGTTATATAACTATGACTCAACAACAAGTCCCTACGTTGGACATCAGACGGTTTGCCACCGACAAAGCTAGCTTTGTTGCCGAGATTGGCAAGGCCTACACTGAGTTTGGATTCTGTGGCATTAGCGGTCACGGTATCCCGGATGAAGTTGTAGACAATACCTACAAAGCAATTAAGCAGTTTTTTGCTTTACCGACTGAAGTAAAACAGAAATACCATGTGCCTGGTCAAGGCGGCGCACGTGGTTATACGGGATTTGGTGTTGAAAAAGCCAAAGACAGTAATCATCCGGATTTAAAAGAATTCTTCCACGTTGGCCGTGAATTATCGGGCCCGGCGCCACACCCAAGTTTGTATCCAAACCTGTGGCCGTCTGAAGTGGCGGAATTTAAGGACGCAACTTACGGTTTGTACGCTGCGCTGGAACAGCTGGGTAATACCGTACTGGAAGCTTTGGCTTTATTCTTAAAACAGGATCAGGCGTATTTTGCCGACAAAGTGGATTACGGCAATTCGATTTTACGTCCTATTCATTATCCGCCAATTCAGGATACGTCGACTCAGTCTATTCGTGCTGGCCAACATGAAGATATCAACCTGATCACTTTATTGGTTGGGTCACACGAGTCTGGTCTGGAAATTCTGCGTCGTGATGGTAGCTGGTTACCGGTAACTACAATTGAAGGCACTATAGTGGTCAATATCGGTGATATGTTGCAGCGCCTAACCAACCATTTGTTACCTTCGACCACTCACCGCGTGGTCAATCCGGCCGGAGCTGCTGCAGGTCAGCCTCGTTACTCTATTCCGTTTTTTATGCATCCGAATCCGGATTATGTGATTAAAACTCTAGATAGTTGTATCAGTGCTGATCAGCCAAACCGTTACCCTGAACCTATCAATTCAAACGACTACCTGATGCAGCGTTTAGAAGAAATTGGCTTAATCAAAAAAGCCAAGTACTGATAGCGCGCGGCTTACTTCCTGACAAAAGGCGAACTTAGGTTCGCCTTTCTATTTTGTATTGAGCTAAAGTCAGGTCTTTGATGCAAAAGCCAACACTTTGCTGAATATTTCAGCAGTGTTGGTAAAAACAACTGAAAATTTGCATCAGACAGTTGACGATTGTCGACTTGACGCATAACATGCACGCCGTCAACGACGCTTTGCGCCGCGGTGGTGGAATTGGTAGACACACTAGCTTCAGGTGTTAGCGCTTCACGGCGTGGGGGTTCGAGTCCCCCCCCCGGCACCAAAACTTCGTTGACAGAGACAAATTGAGTTGCCGCGGTGGTGGAATTGGTAGACACACTAGCTTCAGGTGTTAGCGCTTCACGGCGTGGGGGTTCGAGTCCCCCCCCCGGCACCAACTCTCTTTTTTTATCTTACTCTTCTGTTTTACCTCCGTAATATTGCGACAAATCACATTCTTTTTATTATTAAGTTACTAACTAAATATTATTGTTAGTTTTCACCCTGCTTGCTATTTCCTATCTTCAGCCTATTCTTTACAAAACAAACAGATACGCGTCTTGTACAGGTTGGGTCATGTTAAAGAATTTGAGTATTAAAACCCGTCTTTTTGCCATAGTTGGCGTTGCCGTTCTTGGTCAAATTCTGGTGTGCTGGTTAGTCCTTTCTGGTTTAAAGCAAAGTATTCTGGAGGAGAAACGCCTATCCACTCTTTATCTGTCTCAGGTTGCAGTTGCTTTGGTGAATAACTATCACAGCAAAGTCGGTTCTGGGGAGTTAGACGAAACCAAAGCTAAGCAACTGGCGTTAGCTGAACTGAAGTCTCTTCGCTATAAAGAGAACGACTATTACTTTGTGATCGATCAGCAGGTCACTATGCTAATGCATCCGTTCAGACCTGACCTGGATGGTAAAGATGTTGCCAGCTTCAAAGACAAACAAGGCGAACCTTTGTTTCAGAATATGGCCGATGGTGTAGCAGATGACGGTTCACATTCAGTGTTCTACAACTGGCCCAAACCTGGTGCTACCGAAGAAGTACCAAAAATTACCCATGTTGAATTGTTTAAACCCTGGGGTTGGATAGTAGGGACTGGTATCTACATAGATGATGTCGAAGCCTCTTTTTATGAGGTCGTGATGCAACTCGCAGTTTTGGTGTTTCTGGTGGTCGGCTTGATGTTGGCGTTAAGCTGGTACGTGACACGCTCAGTTGTTAAACCTATGACTGATGTTGTGGCTGCTATGCAGGACATTGCATCTGGTGATGGCGATCTGACCGTCAAATTGAGTTACGACGGCAAAGATGAATTAGCAGCATTGGCTACGGCATTTAATCTTTTTGTTGGAAAAATCCGCCAACTGATTACTTCTGTAGGTGTCACTTCTGTTGAGGTTAGCGAAAGTGCGTTGGATGTGGCTCGTATTTCTCAGCAAATTTCCAAAGAGAGTGTGCAGCAACAACAAGAAACCGATATGGTCGCTACTGCTATTACGGAGATGAGTTCTGCTATAGCTGAAGTAGCGCAAAGCGCTGAACAAGCCAATCATGAAACTGGTCAGGTTGAAACTTTGGTTCAGCAGGGCATGAAGCTGATGAAAGCCTCAGTAGAGAGTATTCATACCCAAAGCCAGACTATAGAACAAAGTTCGGTAGTCGCATCCTCTTTATATAGCTCGTCACAAAATATCAGTCATGTACTGAATATCATTAATAAGTTGGCTGATCAAACTAACTTACTTGCGCTGAATGCCGCTATAGAAGCTGCCCGTGCTGGTGAACATGGACGGGGCTTTTCAGTGGTTGCAGATGAAGTTCGAACCTTGGCGCATCAAACGCAAAAATCGACACAGGAAATCTCCGGCATTATTGCCGAGTTGCAACAAGGCACTCAGCAAATGACGGCAGCTGTACAGGAAAGTAAAACTGCGGCAGAACTAAATATCAATCTGGCGGCCCAGGTTCAGCAAGCGTTGACGGACATTGCCAATTCTATAGCACAGATTTCCGATATGAATGCGCATATAGCAACTGCGGCAGAACAACAAAGTGCAGTGGCTGGCGAAGTGGATCAGAATGTACATACTATTAGTCAGTTGGTGCATCAGACTGCCGGAGCTATTAAAGGCAGCGATCAATCGACTCAACGTTTAACTCAACTAAGCCAGGATTTAAAAGATCTTGTGAAGCAATTTAAGGTGTAATAACCGCTTTTTATTCGGGAACCGTTATTTCTTTTAATAAAACGGGCAAAAAAGTCTCTTTTTTGCCCGTTTTGCTTTTTTTCTGAGCGAACGATCACGGATATCATCAAATTGTCATTTTAGGGGTTGTGCAGGATTAAAAACTCCCTATAATGCGCGCCATGCCAACGGGGTGATGCGAAAGCAGCTCTGGGGTGGTTTTGAACTGAAGTGAAAAATGATGCAAAACATCGCTTGACACGAGATTGAAAATCACTAAAATGGCCGCCTCGCAACGCGGTGGAGTCGAAAGGCTCAAAAG
>JAHIWM010000069.1 GCA_018815765.1 Gammaproteobacteria bacterium
CGCCAGTATGGTGGTAAAGGCAAAGAAGAATATAGCAAGGCCGGCAAAGACCTGGCCAAACTGACCAAATACACTTAACAACGCCAGTTGAGTGAAAGCAGGAGAAGCCACTTCTGTCGCTGCATCAATGTTCTGCAGTATCATAGTACCAGTACCGGCAACAGCGTTGAAATCTTCAGTTTGGATATTGTATTGCTGAGTGATCAGGATCATTAAAGCAGTTGCAGTACAAACAAATAAGGTATCCACATAAACAGAAAAAGCCTGTACTAAACCTTGCTGGGCAGGATGCTCAACCTCAGCTGCAGCTGCTGCATGCGGACCTGTGCCCTGACCTGCTTCATTGGAATAAATACCCCGCTTCACACCCCAGCCTATAGCTGCACCAAAACCTGCCTGCGCAGTAAAAGCATCACTGAAAATCAGGCCAAAAACAGCAGGCACTCTGTCCAGATGAAGGAACACCACAATCAATGCCAGCACTATGTAACCCAAAGCCATAAAAGGCACTATGATTTGAGTAAAGTTAGCGATACGTTTGATACCACCAAAAATAATAAAGGCTAAAATCATCAGAATAAAAGCCAAGCCAATCAGCTTGTTACTGCCAACCTCGCCAAAACTGGTGACTACATTAGTGCCTTCACCAAAAACTTGAGTGATAGCGTTTCCGACCGCATTGGCCTGGACGCCAGGTAAAAAGATACCGCAGCCAACAATGGCAGAAATAGCAAACAATATGCCCAACCAGCGCCAGCCCAGACAGCGCTCAAAATAATAAGCAGGACCACCACGGTATTGACCGTTTTCTTCTACTTTATAAATTTGGCCTAAGGTCGATTCAACATAAGCAGTGCTTGCCCCTAAGAAGGCCACTACCCACATCCAGAACACAGCACCTGGTCCACCAAAACCTATAGCAGCAGCAACGCCTGCAATATTACCTACCCCAACCCGACCGGATAAGGACACAGCCAGTGCCTGGAAAGACGAAATACCTTTGTCAGATTCACTGTTATTGAGCATCAGTTTGCACATTTCTTTGAAATGACGCACCTGAGCAAAACGGGTCAATATAGAGTAGAACAACCCTGCACCAAGGCAGAGGTAAATCAGCGCCGGGCTCCAGACTATGCTGTTTAGCGTACTAATAAAGCCTTCCATTTCCCTTCCTTATAATTATTCTGAGTTTAACTTTTCAAACGCCGCTTAATTTGCCATACCAAAAACAGAATAGCTACGCAGCCAGCTGATTTGCCTGCGTTCTGCGTTAATCTGCATGATGACAGCTAATTTTTATCGGGAGCTTGCTTAACTCCTCTACGATAACGCAGGCAAAAGCGGACTACTATTGTTATTTTTTCATCCGTATTAAGTAAGGCTTCTTCTGTGAGATTAAAAAATAAACTGGGCCAAAACCCGCTGGTCACAGCTTTACGTCCAGTGAACTATTGCGATAGTCGATTTAACTAAGTCTTTGGTTATACTGGCTACATCTACTGCAACAGGAATGACCAGGTGTTTAATCCTGAAATAAAAACTTTGCTGCGCCACCACTGCCTGTTTTGGCTGATCATTTTTGCGCTCAGCTTTTTCGGCTGGTGTCTGGATTTGATTATCTGGCAAAAAACCAATGCGCTGCATTATCTGCAGATGAGTTTTCTCAGTGATGCCGCCGCAATGCTGGTCACAGGAGCTTTATTAGTCTGGTCTCAGCACAAAATTAGTCAGCATAATTTTGCTGTTTGGCAACTGGTGCTGGCGGCTTTGTTGCTGACCGGTATTTATGTGCCTTTGGAGAATGCTTTCTGGCTGGTGTCGGAAAAAGGCAGAGACTTCGACCCTCGCTTTTTATTCAGCAATCTTGACAGCAGTGCACTGGCCTTTTTTGTTTGGACGGCACTTTATATTGCTTACATTCTGAACCAGCAACGGCATTTTCGCCTGGCAGAATCTGCCCGTTTAAGTCAGAAAATTCAACAACTTGAGTTGCAGGCTTTACGGCATCAACTGAATCCGCATTTTACCTTTAATGCGCTGAACTCAGTCTGTGCTTTAATCGAATCCGAACGTTTTGAGGATGCCGAACTGATGTCTGAACAGCTGGCGTCTTTTTTACGTTATTCCTTAAGCAGCTCTCCGGATAGCCTGGTAAAACTGGCCGATGAACTGGCTGCTATTGAAGCTTATCTGGCTTTACAAAAAACCCGTTTCGGAGACAAGCTCAAAGTAGACTGGAAAATTGATCAAAACATAGGTCAACACCTGATCCCGGCACTGTTGCTACAACCGTTGGTAGAAAATGCCATTAAATATGCAGTGGCGACCCAGCAACAAGGCGCCACTATTACCATTGCCGGACAGCAACACAACGGTAAACTTTGTCTGCAGGTTGAAGATGATGGTCCTGGAGAGCGTGTTGTAAAACAACAGGAACAAAGTTCGGGCGTCGGCTTAACCAATATTCAAAACCGCTTGAGTCAGCATTTTGGCAGTGCAGCAAGTTTAGTAGTGCAAGCCAGGCAACAAGGATTTCTGGTTTGTATTCAACTGCCACTGCAAGGGGTTGCCGGATGAATTCAGCTGTACCTTTTGCTGTGGATAAAGAAAGATTCTGGTATTGGCACTTAGTGTTCTGGCTGAGTTATTTACTGATCAAGTATATCCATTTGGCCATGTTAGTTCCGCTGGATAACAGGGTTCTGTTCCCGTATCTGGTGATTTATACCTTGCTCAGCGCTGTGAATTTTGTAGTGACCGGTTACCTGGGGCAAAAAGAGCTGGCCTTGAATATCAGCATCAAAAAACAGGCGTTGCGTCTGGCATGGTGGCTAATTCCATTGTGGTTGGTTTTAACTCCTGTGCGTCAGTACCTGATGCTCAATTACGCCTTACTTCCGTCAGATACAGATTCACCATTGCGATATGCCCTGGCTTTTAATCTGGTGTTATTGCCGATAGCAGGTTGGTTTGCATTGTTTTTAGTTTATAAAGCTAACCTGTTAAACCAGGCCGAGTTCAGGCAACAACAGGAATTGGCACGTCAGGCCAGGATTGCCCGCCTGAAAGTATTACGCTATCAGCTCAACCCACATTTTATGTTTAATACCTTAAATGCGCTCAACTCATTGATAGTGCAACGCAAAGGAATGGAGGCTGAAAACCTGATCCTACAGCTTTCGAACTTCTTACGACATTCATTGAAAAACCATACTGAACATTTAATCCCTCTCAAAGAAGAACTAGACGCTTTGGCTTCTTACCTTGCCATTCAGCAGGTTCGGTTTGGTGAGCGGCTGGAAATCAACTGGCTGTTGGACGAGCAGGCGTTGCAGCAGAAAGTACCACCTCTGTTACTGCAACCTCTGGCGGAAAATGCTATTAAATATGCCGTATCTGAACTCAAAGGCCATGCTTGTATCGATATAGAAGTCAAACAACAGTCGGCAGTATTATTGTTAAAGCTTTCTGATAATGGCTCTGGCACTAAGTTGGCTGCCGGTTGGCCGCAACAAGCCAGTTTTGGCAGCCTGCATAATTTAGCAGAACGCCTGGGCTTGCTATTTCATGGTGAAGCCAGCTTAAGCTTCAGTCAGGAACAGAATAAATTTACCGGGCAGATTTCTTTACCTTTGGAGTTACTGCATGCAGCAGATTAAAACTGTAATAGCCGACGATGAGCCGTTAGCCATCAGTAATTTAAAAGCCAAACTGGCCACTTATCCCAATATTCAAATAGATGCCTGCTTTGATAACGGCGATGACGTTTTGGCATATTTACAAACTACAGCTGTGGATCTGGTGTTTTTGGATATACAGATGCCAGGTATTAAGGGCATTGAGGTGTTAAAACAGCTGAACAAATCCTCAGCCATGGCAGCTCCGTTAATTATTCTGGTGACAGCCTACGATAACTATGCGTTTTCAGCATACGAGCATTTTGCCTTTGATTACCTGCTAAAACCTGTCTCGCGCCAGCGTTTAGCACAAACTCTGCTGGATGCCAAAACCGCTTTGGATAAACAACAGGATATGCCTGCAGCACAGCCGCACAGCAAGCTAACCTTTAAAACCGGGGCTTCGACTCTACTGCTCGATGATATTGATATTCTGATGATTGAAGCGGCAGGCAACTATATGTGTGTCTACACCCTAAGTGAAAACCTGATTATCCGGGAAACAATTAAAGAGCTGTTGCAACGTTTACCAGCTCAGTTTGCTCAGGTACACCGCTCCACTATTGTGAATTTGCATCATGTACATAAGGTGCAGCCTCACAACAACGACTATCAATTGCTACTTTCAAATGGGCAAACAGTAGCTGCATCCAGGCGGTTTAAAGCCGATTGGTCGTCACAATTACTTCCAGGAAAGTAGTCTATTTTACTTAACCGCACCTGGCAGCAAGCCCGCAAAAGTTCAAAAACTGGCGGGCTTTTTTGTATTATTTTTGTACAGAAAGTAACAAAAAGTAAGTCCTGTCCTCTGGTCACTTCTGTTGTTCCTCTTGTCACAGAAGGCAAGAAAATCAAGGTATTAAGCGACAAAATACAGGCATGGCAAAAGCCATAAACTAACTCAGAGGATAGCACCGTGAAAGCACAATTAATCTTTGCCGCCGCTTTATTAAGTTTGTCAGCAACAGTCAGCGCTGAAAGCATTCAGTCAGCTCAAATTCACAAAATTCTGGTCGAAGTTTGTGTAAACACCCAAAATGATGACAAATTTGCTTTAAACAGAACGTTTCGGGAGTCCCGCTTATCCCGGCAAACCGCTGTAGAAAAAGTGGTCTGCAATGGCCAGCCACTGATGGACTTTGCCCGCAACTCCGAGGCCCACAAAGTAGTAGCGATGCTGACTCCTTATGAAGGCCGTGCCAAAGTGTCTATTTCAGATGTTGTAGCACCTTAACCTCAGCAGGCCGTTAACCTTTAGTTTTAAACTGTGACACTGTAGTGCTTAATTGGTCAGCCAGTTCAGTCATTGACTGAGCGGCCAGACCAATTTGGCTGTTACCCGCTAACACCTGATCGCCCAGTTGTCTGAACTGTTGCACCTGCTGTCTGATAAGGGCAACATCCTGCTGAGCATCACTGGCGGTAGCGGCCGACTGCTGGCTGACCTCTGCCAGTTGCAAAATGACAGCTCTGCTTTGCTTTAATGTATCAACCAAAGCCAATGAGAGCTGCACAGACTGTGCTGCTTGCTGCTGATTTGACCCCATAGTCACGACAGCAGACTGAATCGAACGTACTATAGTCTCCAGCATCTGATTGATCTCTACTGTCGACTGATGAGTTCTGGTCGCCAGAGTACGGACTTCATCAGCAACCACAGCAAAACCCCGGCCTGATTCGCCAGCCCTTGCTGCTTCTATCGCTGCATTCAACGCCAGCAAATTAGTTTGCGCTGCTATATCAGCAATAGTTTTAACAACAGTAGAGACCTGATCTCCGGCGATTTTTAATGTCAGTAGCATAGAGGCTGTGGTTTCAATATCTTTGGCTAAAGTATAAATACTGTCAGAACTTTCCGTCACTTGCTGCTGAGCTTGCGCCAGTTGTTTTGCGCCATGTTCTGCATAGGTAGCTGCAGAAGCTGAATACTCTACACTTTGCGACATCTGTTGCTCTAACTGTTGCATCGTATCGACCAGACCAACAATGTCTTGTTGTAAGTTTTGCACTGAGTGAGCAGATAAATCTGTACTGCTACTCAACTCGTTTACGGCACGACCAATACGACTTATCGCACCGCGAACGTCCAGCATACCTGCGCTGAATACCTGTAACAGCCTGGTCAGGCTGTCTGACATTTGCCCAAGTTCGCCTTGCTGCAATGAGTTAAATTGCACAGTTAAATCACGCTGTTGTGCCAGCTGAGTAATTTGGCCTGATAACTGCTGAATGGGAACCGCGATCTGGCGCTGTGCCAGCATAAAAGCGCCAACTGCAACCAGAATCAGCACAGAAATTAAACTGACAATAACCACAAAACTCAAAGACAGTTGCTGAGCTATCGCCATAGAACCGGCGTTAGCTTCAGCTGCGACTTCACTACGCAGCTGATCTAAAGCTTTTGCCAATACTGCAGCTTGCCGGGTTAAGTCAGTGAGTCGTTCCCGGGCTAAATCCCAGTCCACATCAGACTTTGCCATTACTTCGCCCAGGTTGTTTAACGACTGGTGAAATTCTGAAAGCTCTCTGTCCAGTGAAACCCGTAATTGCCGGTTCAGATGCTGATTTGCTTGCTGTAACTTCAGCTCAAGCTGCTGTTGCCGGGCGATAAAACTGTCACTGTCCAACGTAGTTCCGTACAAAGAATAACCAGCCAACACCAGCTCTTTACTATCAGATAACAACAAATCCAGCTGAGCCAATACAGGCAAGGTCGTACCTGTAAAACTATCAACCCGCTGCCGGATCTGCTGATTGTTGTTCAGAAGCACAACGGCAGAAAGTATTGCGACCAGTAAAACTGCGGCATAACCTGCAATAATTTTGCTACGTATTGACTGAAACATCAGAACCATAGGCTCCTCCGGTGGGGGCTAAATAAACAAGGAATTCACTCAGTTTGAGTGCATAGTTTTGTGAAGACCGGGTTTCGCCAAATAAACTTTCCTTACTGACCTGAGCAAATTCAGAGTAAAAAGCTGTGACGGACGTCACTGGATTGTCATCAGTAGCGGATTATAATTTAGTGCAAAAGCCAAAGACGCAGACCTAAATAGGGTTATTGACCTCCCTCCTCTCACCTGTCTCTGAAATCGATAAAATAAATATGTAATTTGATTCAGCTTTGTTTAATACATGTCGCTTTACTATTGAGTTGTAATAAGTTTACCAAGTCTAGCTGTTTGAAAATGAAAAATGGACCAGTACACTTTTTAACAAAAAAATAAAGGTCACGGCAGTACATTGGCGCTTTAATAAACCACCTATACGATCAATCTCAAAGGAGATGATAATGAATCCGGTTTTTTCACACAGAACACAGCCCGGTTTTGGGGCCAGGCTGTCAGGCATAAGTAAAACCCTGAGTGTAGCCCTGCTATTAGCACTTAGCGGAGCAGCCTATGCAGAGCCTGTTAATTTAGCCTTAGATAAAAAAGTAACAGCCAGCACCGAATTACGCCGGGCCAAGATGGCAGTAGATGGCGATAAAGGCAGCCGTTGGGAATCGGCTCACAAAGTAGCTCCAAGCTGGCTGGCTATAGATTTAGGTAGCGTCAGCCATATCGACCAGGTACAGATTGATTGGGAAGATGCCAACGCAGAAATTTATGAAATCCAGGGCTCGGACGATAACAGCCACTGGACCACTTTATCAGTACAAACCGGCGGAAAAAAAGGCAACAGAACAGACACAGTGGAGCTGAATGCAGATTACCGCTACCTGCGAGTGTTCGCGACTAAACACAGCCAACACAACGGTTATGGTTTTTCCATTTGGGAATTAAAAGTCTTAGGTACTGCAGGTGAAGGAGCCCCAACCTCACCTGATGCTCCGCCTGCAGGCAGCAGCAATATAGCCAAAGGCAAAACCACTTATGCCAGCAGTCATTTGCAGTCTTCGGCCAAAGCTGTGGATGGCAACACTGACAGCCGCTGGGAATCGAATCATCAGGAATCTCCTTCATGGATGTCGGTCGATTTAGGTTCAGTCAGTAAAGTAGAGCAAGTGGCGATTCACTGGGAAGCGGCCAACGCTGCGGGTTACGAAGTGCAAGGTTCGCTGGATAACAGCAACTGGACCACCTTAGTCAGCCCTTTTATTGATGAGTTTGGTAACAGAACAGACAGATGGGATTTAACAGGTGATTACCGCTATATTCGCATCAATGCTTTAACTCCAAGTTCAGGTAATGCCTGGGGTTATTCTATTCGGGAACTGGAAGTATTTGGTCAAACCGGTGAAGTGCCGCCCACTGAGCCTACAGACCCAACTGATCCTACAGACCCGACAGAGCCTGGC
>JAHIWM010000070.1 GCA_018815765.1 Gammaproteobacteria bacterium
CCAAAACCTACTTGAATTCTGGCTCCTGGTATCAGTGCCAGCATCTGCCGCAACTCTTGTTCAATCTGCTGTTTGTGTAAACCGGAACGTTCGCTGCGATGAGTCAGAGTTAAAGTCAGCACTGCGGTATTGACACCGGATACAGAACTGCCACCTTCATCCTCTTCACCCGAACTGCCGCTACCTATCGCTGTATACACCTGTTTCACATGCTGGTGCTTTGCAACAATGCCGCGGGCTTGTTCAGCCAGGTTGATGGTTTCCTGCAGTTTGGTGCCGGGTTGAAGGTTAAGAGTGACTTGTGTTTGTTGGTTATCGTCTGGTGGCATAAAGTCACCTGGCAATTGAGTCGCCAAAAACAAACCACCACAAAAAAAGGCCAGAGCTGCGGTGGCTGTGATGCGTCTGTGGGCTAAGCACCAGTGCATTAGTTGCAGGTAATAGCGGATCCAACCAGGTTCTGGTTTCGCCTGCTGCTTTGGTATTTTTAACAGGTAAGCCGCCATCATAGGCGTTAGCAAGCGGGCAACCAGCAAGGAAAACAGCACTGCCACTGCGGCTGTCCAGCCAAACTGCACAAAAAACTTACCAATCACGCCACTCATAAAAGCTGTGGGCAGAAATACGGCAATCAGCGTAAAGGTGGTGGCAATCACGGCTAAACCTATTTCATCCGCTGCTTCCATCGCGGCCTGAAACGGCCGTTTCCCCATCAGCAAATGCCGTTCTATATTCTCAATTTCAACAATGGCATCATCCACTAATACCCCAATCACCAAAGACAAAGACAGCAGGGTGACGGTATTGAGGCTAAAACCCATCAGATGCATCACAGCAAAGGTCGGGATCACAGAAAGTGGTAAGGCTGTGGCCGCAATAAAGGTGGCCCGCCAGTCGCGCAGAAACAGGAAAACGACGATAACAGCCAGCAAAGCCCCTTCGTACAGCAGTTGCATTGACCCATCGTAGTTTTCAGTGACAGGGTCAATCAGATTAAACACTTCAGTCAGCTGAATATCTGGTTTTTGTTGCTTCAGTTGTTGTAAAGCGGCACGAACACCCTCTGCAACTTCAAGTTCGCCATAGCCCGAGGCCCGCACAATTTCAAAACCTACCACGGTTTCGCCATTTAAAAATGCGGCAGAACGTGGTTCTGACACTGTGTCAGAAATATGGGCGACTTGATCCAGCCGGATACGACGGCCATCGCTTAAGCTGATATCCAAAGAGGCAATTTCTGCTGCGGAGCCCACAGTCGCAAGGGTTCGCACCGACTGCTCCATACCACCAAAGTCGGTGCGACCTCCGGAACCTTCTTGCTGGATTTGCTGCAATTGACGCGAAATATCAGCTGCTGTGGTATTAAAAGCCAACAGAGGGTTTGGGTCGAGATCCACCCGCACTTCGCGGCTTACACCGCCAACTCGGCTGACAGAACCAACCCCTCTGACCGCCAGCAGAGTTTTACTGATGTCATTATCGACAAACCATGACAGAGCTTCTGCATCCAGCTGTGACGATGCAATGCTATAGGTCAGAATAGGGGAACCAGAGAGTTCCTCTTTTTTAATCACAGGGTCACGTAAATCAGCAGGCAAGTCGGCTCTTACTCTGGCGACCGCATCACGCACATCATCTAAAGCTTGCTGAATGGGCCGCTCTAGCCTGAATTCAATAGTCAGACGGGCTTCACCTTCCGTTAGGTTGCTGTAAATATGCCTGACTCCTTGCACTGTAGCTAAAGCGTTTTCCAGTTTTCTGGCCACATCAGTTTCAAGTTGTGAAGGAGATGCGCCAGGCAAAGAAGCAGTGACTGTAACTGTCGGCAGTTCAAGATCGGGCAAATCCTGAACTTTCATCGTCTGAAAAGCTAACAAACCTGCGAAAGTTAATAAAATAAACAACAAAATGGCTGGAGTGGGGTTTCGTATGGCCCAGCCCGATATATTCAGATTCATGCGGTAGTCCTGTTAGAGCATAGGGCCAGAATTGGCGCCCAGATAAGTGGCTAGTGTTTTTTCGGTGGACTTTTGTTCTGCAATCACTCTGACCAGATCGCCATCACCGAGAAAGGCACCTCCTGTTGCAACCACCCGGTCTGAAAGCTTCACACCACTGGTGATTTCTATCCGATCTGCAGTGCGACGGCCTGTGTTTACTTTGGTTTGAATGACTTGTGAATTTGGCCCTATACGCAGCACATAACTAAAACCGTCCCGCAGTTGCACAGCACTCAACGGCAAGGTCATCACTTCAGTGGCACCAAGTTCAAACTGCCCCCGTGCGAACATGCCGGAGCGCGCTGTACCTTTGGAGAGAAGGTCGACATAGACCAGCGCATTACGGCTTTGGGTATCAACAACAGGAGAGAGCATGCGTAAAGAGCCTTGGATACTGCTGCCGTCGGCTAAAGTAAGCTGTGCTGTTTGTCCGGGTTTGAGTTTTGAAAGGTCGTCCGAAGACACCTCTGCCCGCCATTCCAGCCGGCCCCCTCTGAACAGGCGAAATAACTCCTGACCTGAGGGTAAAACAGCGCCAACAGTGGCGGTCCGCGCCGAAATAATGCCCTGATCTGGCGCTAAGACACGGCTTTGCGCCAGACGTAACTCCTGGGTCTTGAGTCTGGCTTTAGCTGCTTCTAAACGTGCTTTTGCTGATTGCGCTGCTGTGATGTAACGCTGAATTTGCTGGCTGGATAAAGCGCCGCTGGATTTCAGTTCTGTTGTGCGTGTCAGATCAGCTTGTGCCTCAGCATGCAGGGCTTCTGCTTCGGCTTTATCAGCACGACTTAAGTCGAATTCGGCTTGTAATGTGGCTGACGCAAAAATGGCCAGCACCTGACCTTTATTTACTTTATCGCCTACATTCACTCTGACTTCAGTCAGCCGCAGACCATCGGCTTCAGTGCCAATACTGGCTTCCTGCCAGGCCACAATATTGCCGTGAGCCGAAACTTTTGAACTGACCATCGACATTTCTGGGTTGATGGCTGTGACTGCAAGTACAGGTTTTACCGTGGTGTTTTGTCGGATTTGCTCTGTGCTGTCGTCTTGCGGTGAAACCACTGATTGGCTTTGGCTAAAAACCAAAGCACCACAAAGCAGCACAACCAGACAGAGGAAAATAAACAAGGCGCGTGATTTTTTAATAACAAACTTACGAAAAGGCATCTGATGTTCTCATCCAAAATGTGGGGATGCGGCACTATCTGATGCAATAGCTTTCAGGAAACTTACGAGGCGCTCAGTACAAAAAAATAAAATTAAACTGGTTTTGTAAGTCTTGTGTAAGTCAGAAGGTTGATGATGGAGTGGTTTTATTGACCACTATTCAAAAGGAAGCTTTTTATGTCATCACCCTTGTATTGCGCTGAACGCAGCTATGTTACACGCGCCTATATTAAACGTAGCCTGGCTGCGGCTATTGCTTTGCTTTGTTTACCTCTTGCCGCCCAGCAGTCTGACGACGAGCAAGAGTCGTCCTGGGGTATGGGGCTGGGTGTGATGTCCAGCCAAAAGGCTTACACCGATATGGACAACGACACCAAAGTCATTCCTTTTATTTCTTATCAGAATGAGTATATTGAGATTCTGGGCCCTAACCTGAAGTATAAATTGCCAAGCTTCGAGTTGAGTGACACCAACAAATTCAACTTCAATCTGGTGGCAGAATATGATTTTTCTGACAATGATCCGGACGAAACCCCTATCCTTAATGGGATGGAAGAGCGTGAAGGCGGTTTCTGGGCCGGTGCTCAGGCAGAGTGGCAGAATGACATTGCGACCGTCAGCCTCGAATGGCTGACTGAAGTCTCAGGTGACAGTGATGGCGCGGTACTTAATCTTGGGATTGAAAGAACCTGGCATATAGGCAGAAGTTATATGCTGACGCCTCGAGTGGTGTTAAGCCGCGTCGATAAAAACTATGTGGATTATTACTATGGTGTCCGCGCTGATGAAGTCAGAATTGACAGGGCTTTTTATCAGGGCGAAGCCGGGCTGAATACTGAAGTTGGGGTACGTGGTATTTATATGATTGATCAAAAACAGATGATTATGTTGGACTTGGCAGTCACCAGTCTTGCGACAGAAATAAAGGACAGTCCTTTGGTCGATAGTTCGACAGAGAGCCGGGTTATGCTTGGCTATATTTATCGCTTTTGATGAACCGCATCCTTCTGCTTGAAGATCATAAACGCCTGGCCCTGCTGATCAGTAAGGGCCTGGCGCCCGCTGGCATAGTGGTCGATAGCTTCGAACGAATTGATCACGCCTGGCAGGCGTTGCAGCATATGCCTTATCAGGCCATGGTGCTGGACAGGGGCGTACCTGATGGTGATGGTTTGAACTTGCTGCAACGACTTCGTGCTGCAGGTAACAATATCCCTTGTCTGGTGCTGACTGCCCGTAATGCGCTGCACGACAGGGTGAATGGTTTAGAAGCTGGTGCTGATGATTATTTATCCAAACCTTTTGCGATGGAGGAAATGGTCGCCCGGGTGAAAGCCTTGCTCAGGCGACCTGCAGAACGCCAGTCGCTGGAACCGATTTGTGGTGATTTAGTGCTGCAACCTGCGTCAAACCAGATTTGCTGTGCAGATAAAAGCCAGCTGTTGTCGCAGGCTGAAATGCAGGTGTTGTTTGTGCTGATGCGAAAGCCTGGTGAGACGGTCCGACATAACCTGTTAGAGGCCGCTGCCTGGGGCTTAAGCGAAGCCGTGACACCCAATGCGCTGGATGTGGTGTTACACCGTATTCGTAAGAAACTACTCACCATCGGCTCGCGGTGTCAGATCTCCAATGTCAGAGGGGTAGGTTATGCGCTTATTGATCCCAAAATGCTTAAGTAACTTCGACGTCAGAGGTTGGATATGATGCGTTTGGTGAGACCAGAATACATAAGCAACTGCGGCGTAAGGGGTTGGCTATGATGCGTTTAATAAGACCGGATTACATAAGCAGCTGCGGTGTCAGAGGTTGGATATGATGCGTTTAATAAGACGACTGCACCGCAATAGCATCAGTGTCAAAATGCAACTGGCCTATGTGGCCGGCATGATCCTGAGCGTTAGTTTGATTGCTTTAGTGGTATTGGCTGCGCTGGGATTGCAGAGCAATATCTTGTCAGAAAACGATATCAATGATTTTTCGGGCGAATTGGCCGAAAATCTGCAATTTAATACGCAAGGTGTTCCTGTTCATGTAGCCGACGAAGAATATCTTTGGTTATTTGAGACTTTGTATAACGAAATAGCCTTTAGAGTGATGGATCAAAAGGGGCAGGTTGCGCTGGCGTCCAGAGCCGCTCCGGACTTTTGGTCTGCTGCGGATCAACTGCCGTTAAAAGCCGGCCCTTTTGAGTTTCAACAAAATGGCATCATGATGGATGCTGCCAACGGAGTCAGAGTGCACGATGGCAAAACCTGGTTTTTTCAGGTGGCAGTCAGTAGACGATTTATGTTTTTCGCTCATGATACCTTTGCCTTACGTTTTATCGAAGATGGCCTGATTTTATTATCTTTAGTGCTGTTTTTTGTCTTTGGTGCCTGTGTGCATTTTGCCCTGGGTTATACCTTGCGGCCTTTGCATAAGTTGTCGCAAGCTGCAGCCTTAATCTCACCCCGTTCTTTACAGGAACGTTTGCAGGAAGACCATGTGCCAACCGAAATTGCCCCTTTGGTCCGAAGTTTTAATACAGCCCTGGACCGACTGGAACGGGGTTATCGCTTGCAGCAGGAGTTTCTGGCGACAGCTGCACATGAACTCAAAACCCCACTAGCGCTGATCCGAGCCCAGCTTGAATTAATGCCGGAAAATGAAGAACGCGACTGGTTATTAAGCGACGTCAAGTATATGTCACGTCAGGTGCAACAGTTGCTGTTGTTAACCGAAGTCAGCGAAGAGCAAAACTATAAATTCTGTACCGTGCAGCTGTCTCAGATTGCAGCCGAGGCTTTATCTTACCTGCAGCGTATGGCCGACGCAGGTGCTGTAAAGCTGAGCCTCAATGATCAAAGCGACGGGGCAGAGTGGCAAGCGGACAAAGGTGCCTTGTTCACCTTATTAAAGAACTTACTGGAAAATGCTATTCAGCACGCACCTATAGGCACAGAAGTGGTGCTGTCGTTATACCCCGGTAGCCTGACAGTCCGGGATTTTGGACCTGGTGTAGCAGAGGATGAATTACCGCAACTGTTTAACCGCTTCTGGCGGGGAGAACATAGACGCGATATTGGTGCAGGCCTGGGCTTAGCTATTTGTCAGGAAATTGCTGTGACACACCACTGGACTTTGTCAGCGCACAAAACTGAGCCTGGGCTTTTATTTACCCTGTCCATTGACCCTGCAGAATCTCCAATTGGACAGGCCAATTAATACGCTGCGACTTTTACCTCTGTATTTCTTCAGTCGGCAATCAACAAAATATAAGCTTCAGTGACTTGCGCTATATGTTCCTGCATCGCGACTCTGGCACCTGCTGAGTCGCGACGACTTAAGCATTGATAAATTTTTTCGTGCGCCTGAATATTAGGGCCTGCCATCTGGCGGCGCACTTTTTCTGTAAATGCCCGGCTGATTTCTGACGATTCACGTAAAGTCCATAACCATTCCACCATAGATTGCAAAGCGCTATTGCGGGTGGCGCTGGCAATCAACTGATGAAACTTGCCATCAAAAGCTTCAGCTTCAGCCGTTTTTTGTGCTGCAACCAAAGCTGTCATCTGGTTTAAGTAGGCTTTGAGTTTTAACAATTCTTCATTACTGATGCGCTCTGCAGCTAAAGCCGCTGCATCTCCCTCAACCAACAAGCGAGCTTCCATAATCTCCAACGGACCAGGAGCATCATCGGCCAAAATTGAGCTTTTTAAGGCAGCTGATTTCAGTACATAGACCCCGGAACCCGGTTTAATTTCCACCAGTCCTGACACTTCCAGCGCTATGAGTGCTTCACGCACCGTCTGGCGGCTGACGTCGTAGTGCTGCGCCAAATCACGTTCTGCTGGCAGACGATCGCCCGGATTGAGTTCACCTTTGGCAATGTTTTGCGCCAGCTTGTCGGCGATTAGTAAATACAATCTTGTGCTATGAACTTGGCGGCTATCAGCCTGGCTGTGTTCCGTGCTGAGCTTTAGTGGAGATTTTGTTGTTTGTGTCATCTTGGCTTCAAATTTATTCTGGTCTGGCCAAATATTTAATATTGCAAATTGGACAGGCCAAATGTTAGTGTTAATCAATAGGCCTGACCAATTTAATCTGTCGACCAGCACAATTCAAGGGGAGTAGACAAACCGGCTGTTGTGTTTGTCGTTTTGGATAGCTGGCAGCAGTAGTCACACTGAACTAGTACGGGGATAGTTATGAAAATTATTGATGCAAAAGTTATTGTCACCTGCCCGGGCAGGAACTTTGTCACTATTAAAATCACCACAGATCAAGGCCTGTATGGCATTGGGGATGCGACCCTCAATGGCCGTGAGCTGGCTGTTGCCAGTTACTTGCAGGACCATCTGATCCCTTGCCTGATTGGCCGTGACGCCAGTCGTATAGAAGATATCTGGCAGTTTTTTTATCGTGGCGCGTACTGGCGTCGTGGCCCTGTAGGTATGACTGCTATCGCCGCTATCGATGTGGCGTTGTGGGACATTAAAGCTAAAGCCGCCAATATGCCGTTGTATCAGTTGTTGGGTGGCCGTAGCCGCGATGGCGTGATGGTCTATGGTCATGCCAATGGCCGGGATATAGCCGAAACAGTAGCGGAGGTAGGCCGTTATATCGATATGGGTTACAAAGCGATCCGGGCTCAGAGCGGTGTGCCAGGTCTTGCCAGCACATACGGTGTGTCGGGCGATAGAATGTATTACGAACCAGCTGATGGTAATCTGCCGACAGAAAATCTCTGGTCGACCAGCAAGTATTTAAACTCTGTGCCTAAGCTGTTTGAAACTCTGCGTGACACTTATGGTTTTGAGCATCACTTATTACACGACACCCATCATCGTTTAACTCCTATTGAAGCAGCTCAGCTGGGTAAAGCGTTAGAACCCTATAAATTATTTTGGTTGGAAGACGCAGTGCCTGCTGAATTACAGGAAGGTTTCCGTTTATTCCGTCAGCATACGACCACTCCTATTGCTGTCGGCGAAGTGTTTTCTTCTATCCATGACTGCCAGCAACTGATCAGCGAACAGCTGATTGACTATATCCGCACCACCATAGTGCATGGTGGCGGTATCACGCATTTACGTCGTATTGCTCATCTGGCCGAGCTGTACCATGTCCGTACAGGTTTCCATGGTGCAACCGATCTCAGCCCTGTGACTATGGGGGCTGCGCTGCATTTTGATACCTGGGTGCCAAACTTTGGTATTCAGGAATATATGCGCCATACACCGGAAACCGATGCTGTATTCCCGCATGACTATCACTTTGACAATGGTTATCTGAAAATAGGTGAAACACCAGGTCATGGTGTCGATATAGATGAAGCTTTGGCCGCCAAATACCCCTACCAACGTGCTTATCTGCCGGTGAACCGGTTGGAAGATGGCAGCATGTTTAACTGGTAATTATTTAACAGGTAATAGTGCGTTTGGATTTAAAAGCCTCTGAGAATTCAGAGGCTTTGTTTATAGAGGAGTGGCTAGCCATTTCTATCAATGCAAATGACGGTGTCCTTGCCGCGTTTTGCCACCACCTTGACCTTTTTCTGTATCAAAGTCGCGGATTTTCACCTGGTCTTTTACAAAAGGTTCTACACCCAGTTTGCGGTATAAATCAGCCGGAACCATAGCTTTGCCTTGAGTGATCACCAACGCCAGTTTGCGGATATCCGCTATATTTTTAGTCGGATCGCCGTCTACCAGCAATAAGTCGGCATCAAAACCCACTTTAATCTGGCCTTTATGTTGATCCACTTTGCTGTAACGGGCGCCGTTTAACGTGGCGACCTGCAAAGCTTCAGCGGCCGTCAGGCCAGCTTTAACCAATAACTCCAGCTCACCTTGCAAGGTAAAACCTGCCAACTCGTCTGTGCCTGCTACCACCGGAATACCTGCTTTGTACATCATGCCAACAAACTCGACCATCTTGGCGTAGGATTTGGCGTAACGTGTGGCCGTGGCTTCATCAGGAATATCCAGTTCAGCGCGGGCATAAGCACGTTGAATATCAGGTGGCAGGTGTTTGACGATGGCGCGCCATGGTTCACCTACAGTGCCATCGGTCTTTTTCAGGAAATCAAAAGTCGCCAGCGTAGGGTCGACAGTCACGTTATGAGTTTTTAGTAAGCGAATAAAGTCTTGTACTTCTTTGCCTTGCAGATCTAAGTCAGCCACTTGTTTGGCTGGCAAATAAAATCTGTCTAAGGTGCGTGTATCTGTATCAGGCTTGACCAGGAAATTTAGCATCAGTTGATTAATATGCTGAATTTCATCAAAACCTGCAGCCACAGCATCTTCAGCTTTGAGGAAGGCTGGTACATGACCGCTGACCCGCAAGCCGCGGCTATGAGCGTAGGCTACTGTGTCTTTGAGTATTTCTTTTGGAAAAGAGTTGTAGATTTTCAGCTGCGGATAACCATGAGCCGCATACCAGTCGATAGCATTTTTTGCTTCAGCGAGATCTTTAATAACAAAACCATTGCGGGCAGAAAAGGCGCTTTCACCTTCCAGAAAACCTGTCGGCACTATGGTCGGAGCTAACAGCTTATCGGTGTCGATTTCATCGATCATCAGTTGCAAGGTCGCATTGTCATTGCCCATATCCCGCAAGGTGGTGACACCAGCCGCTAAATGCAGCGGGCCTTCCCAACGTGAAAGGTGACCATGCATATCAAACAGGCCTGGCAATACAATACGGTTGGCTGCATCAATTTCATGGTCAACCGGGCTTTGCAGAGAACCTGTTGGCACTATGCTGGTGATTTTGCCGCGCAGTAGGTAGATGTCACTTGGGCTACTGAGTTTCAGAGTTGCACTGTCAAAAATGCGGGCATGACGAACTACAGTTAAGCCGTTTAGCTTTTTCGGCAATAACGCCAGTTTTTCCAGTAAAAGCGTTTCAGCTTTTTGCTGGATATCCAACATAGCTTTGGCATTGTGCTGCCAGCCTTCTTCAATCAATGTGACGTAACCTGGGATCAAATAAGCAAACATCCGCGGATTTTCGCCTTGAGTAGCCCAGACAAAATTAGGCTCAAAACCTACGCCGGTTTGCACCAATAACTGTACCTGCTGCTTTTCACCGCCGTTATCTACGATAAGTTCGCTGACCACTTCCTGAGTTAAAGTGCCGCTTGGTAATAAAGGTAAGGAGTTTTTACCACTTTTGGCCATAGCAGCTATAGCTATGGAGGATAGGTAAGGTGAGCCGTCCACCGGTAGATACAAGGCGTTTTGTTGATACTTGGCCTTGTTTTGTTCTTTACCTGTGCTCCAGCTGGCGTTATTGCCTTCCACTTTAAATTTTTCGTTAATGACAGAACCAAAGGTGGTATTGCCTTTGGCCTGATAATCGCTGATAAAACCCTCTTTGTTTAAGCTGATTTTTTCATCCAGTTCAGGGCCACGGCCGTTGTCTTTAAAGATATAGCGGACGCTGATTTCGCCGTCGTCATCCACTTTAACAATCTGCTCACCGGCTTTGACGCCGTTGTCGACCAGAATAGTGTAAGAATACTGTTGTTCCGCCCAGACCGATCCTGAACAGGCTAACAAAGTCAGCAGACTTAATGCTTTGATTTTCATTGTAAGTTCCATAGTTTTTGTTCTGACAACCACAGCTTAAAACAAATAAAGTCCAGACAGTATAGAAATTACCTGGCAAACTTTGCAGATGATGAGATGTGCAATGGCAGCTTAGAATCTAAGACTGCAGTTGTCTGGTTGTGTTCCTTCACCGGTCACAGTAATAAATAAGCTTTTATAGGACCTTATTCATCAATTCAGTCGGAGAAGTCGCAGAAACTTACTGATATCTGTCATTCGCAGACGTTATACTAATCAATATAGTTTGAGCAACCACCTGCTGTATCTCAAGGCTGAGGTGGTTTCGCTGTTTTGTCTAAGGAGTGATTATGACCTCGGTGTTAAGTTCCGTTGACCAACGTACGAATCTGGTTGGGCAAAACCGGCTCGAATTGTTGTTATTCAGACTACAAGGTCCACAGTTTTTTGGCATCAATGTATTTAAAGTTCGGGAAGTTTTACCTTGTCCTGCTTTAAACGTTCTGCCGGGTTCCCATGGTCATGTTCGTGGCGTTGCTCACGTTCGGGGAGAACCTATTACTGTGATTGACTTAAGTGCAGCGACGGGAGGCAAACCTGTGGCTGATCTGAAAACAGCTTTTATCCTGGTGACCGAATACAACAGGCATGTACAGGCTTTTCTGGTTGGAAATGTTGAGCGGATCGTCAATGTGAATTGGTCAGACATGTTGCCACCCCCTGATGGTGTTGGTCGTAGCCACTATATGACAGCTGTGACCCGTATAGAGAACAGAATGGTGCAGGTGATTGATGTTGAAAAAGTATTCAGTGAAATCTCACCTATGCCTGAGGAGATCAGTGAATCGATAAAACATGCTGTACAGCAGATCGATTTAAAGGACGTGACAGTACTGGTCGCCGACGACTCTGCAGTTGCGCGAAATCAGGTACGCCGTGCTCTGGAATCTATGGGCGTGAAAGTAGAACTGGTGAATGATGGCCGGCAGGCGCTCGATTGGCTGTTAGACAAAGCAGAGCAGGTTGATCATCTTTCCACAGTGGTGCCACTTTTGATCTCCGACATAGAAATGCCTGAGATGGATGGTTACACTTTGAC
The DNA here is from genome assembly GCA_018815765.1 of Gammaproteobacteria bacterium. Classification (GTDB taxonomy): domain Bacteria; phylum Pseudomonadota; class Gammaproteobacteria; order Enterobacterales; family Alteromonadaceae; genus Pararheinheimera. The sequence goes on from JAHIWM010000070.1 coordinate 11,823, forward strand.
CGCCGAAATTAAACAGAATGACAAACTGAAAGCTATCCACATTATTTTACACTCCTCGTTAAGTGGTGTGTTTAATGAAGTCATGATCAAAAAGGTGGGAGCGGATCAGTTTATAGCCAAGTTCCATCCGGATGAATTGGCTAGTGCAGTACAAAGATGGCTTAACCCTGTTGTGGACTGATAGTTTCGCGACATATGATTTAAAGTTAAGCACAGCACTGGCAGTACCCTATACTCTAGCGGTGACATCACAACAGGTTCTTGCTCATTATTAGGTGAAGCGGTCAGCAGAATGGGTTGCAATATTTTAGTTTTTATCGTATTTTTCACTTTTGATTCTGACTCAAATGAATTGTCGAAATAAAAAGCTTTTCCTGATGAATTAAAAACAGCCAGCTTCACTGTACAAGTATAGTTAAATGAACTTTACTTTCAGCAACTTAGTCTTGTATCAAAAAGTCTGTTTCTTTTCGGTGATACCGTTTGATGCAGACAGTGTCGTCCTATTCTACGAGGTGTTTCGTTATGACCAGTTTGATGAATTCAGTTGACCAACGCACTAATATTGTCGGTCAAAATCGCCTCGAACTTTTAATGTTTCGTCTGCATGGGCCTCAGCCTTATGGCATTAACGTCTTTAAAGTGCGTGAAGTGATACGCTGTCCTGAACTCAGTGAACTGCCTGGCGCTAACCCTCATGTGCGCGGTATAGCACATTTACGCGGTGTTCCTGTTACAGTGATCGACTTAAGTCAGGCTACTGGCGGTAAAGCTATTTCTGATTTATCCAATGCCTTTATTCTGGTGACTGAATACAACCGTAATACCCAGGGCTTTTTAGTTGGTGGCGTTGACCGTATTGTTAACGTGAACTGGGAACAGATTTTACCTCCGCCTCATGGTGCAGGTCGTTCACATTATTTAACTGCTGTGACTGAAGTTGATAATAAGCTGGTGCAAATTATTGATGTGGAAAAAGTATTTTCTGAGATTTCTCCAGTCGATGAAACGGTCAGCGAGTCGGTGAAAGAAAAAGCCAAAAATGCTGACTTCAAAGATTTAACCGTCTTAGTGGCAGATGACTCAGCCGTAGCCCGTAATCAGGTGAAACGAGCCTTATCCACCATAGGTATCAATGTTGAAACTGTGAATGATGGCCGTCTGGCACTGAACTGGCTCGAAGCCAAAGCCCAGGAGTTGGGTGGTGATATCTCTGGCAAAGTACCACTGATTATTTCTGACATCGAAATGCCGGAAATGGATGGCTACACCTTAACGGCTGAAGTAAAAGCCAATGAACATTTGCGTAATGTGCATATCATTCTGCACTCCTCGTTAAGTGGTGTCTTTAACGAAGCCATGGTGAAAAAAGTCGGTGCCGATCAGTTTATTGCCAAGTTCCACCCTGACGAGCTGGTGTCTGCTGTACAACAGTGGATGAACAGCTAGTCACTAAAGAACTTTTCTGCTTTACCAATTTCAGATGTTTGTCTATTATAGCAGTCATTAATTGCTTAATGACTGCTATATCATGCATAATTCCGTTGATTTACTTCTAAAACAATGGGGATCTTTAATCCAGAGTTGCCGGGCTGAACGCGAAAGCCAAAGTCAGTTTGCCAAACGTTTGGGTGTGGGACGTTCCACTGTATCTGCTTTGGAGAATGGCAGTGCTCAAGTGGCTGTGGGTACTTATCTGCAAGCTATGCTGGTGCTGGGACTGGCAGGCTCCTTTGCCGACTGGCTGAGCCAGCAAGAGCAGGAACAGCAACGACAGCGTTTTCGTGTTTCAGCTCTGAGGCTGGATAATGATTTCTGATCCACTTAAACCCCGTTGTTATGTTTTTGTCGAAGGCTTGCAGACTGAAGCTGTGATTTGTGCTGTGTTTCAGTTGGATCTGGCTTCGGGAACAGGCTACTTTCGTTACGGTAAATCCTGGTTAGAACGCCCTGACGCTTTCCCACTGGACCCTTTGCATTTGCCTTTGTCTGAGCAGGAATTTATCTGTCGTCTGCCAAAAGCCGTGTTTGGCGTCTTGTCTGACGCAGCTCCTGATAGCTGGGGCCGTAAACTGATGTTGTCACTGCACAGCACTAAACCTCAACATGAAGTCGATTTTTTACTGGCAGGCAGCGGTGAAGGAGTGGGTGCCTTAGCTTTTAGTTTGTCGCGGCATCAAGCGAAAAAGAAAATAGCTAAAAACCAGTTTGCTGATCTATTGAGCCTGACCCAAAGTAAAAATGATGTACTGGCTCACAACAGTTTAAGTGCCGAAGCAAAAAAAGCGCTGGAGTATGGCATTAGCATGGGCGGCGCCCGGCCTAAATCTTCAGTGCAGGATGGCGATGTTTTGTATCTGGTTAAATTTAACAAAGTCGATGACTTAGTGAATATGGCCAGAGTTGAACATGCCACTTTAACCCTGGCCGGGCAGCTTGGGATTCGGGTGGCACACAGCAAAGTGGTGCAAACTGGCTTTGAGGATGTTCTGCTGATCGAGCGTTTTGATCGCAGTGCCAGTCAGATCCATGCCCATTTTATCAGCGCCGAATCTTTGTTTTCTGAACAAAAAGTGTCGGAGCTGAGCTTAAAAACCAGCTATGGTTATCCGGCTTTGGCTGAACTGTTGCGCCAGTACAGTGTTGAGCCTATAGACAGCGAAGAATTATACCGGCGTATGCTGTTTAATCTGCTGATCGGTAATACAGACGATCATGGTCGCAACCATGCTTTGCTGCTGGATTTAGCCAGTAAGCAATGGCGCTTGTCGCCGGCCTACGACATGGTGCCGGTGAACAATTCGCGCCAGCATGCAATGGGGGTGGGAGACTTTGGCCGTGTCGGCACAGTGGAAAACGCCTTAAGCCAATGCAGCCGTTTTGGTTTAAAACCAAACAAAGCCAAGTTGATAGTGGCAGAGGCGGAACAGCTTGTTCAGAGCTGGCCACAGCATTTTAGCGAGGCTGGTGTTTCAGATGCTGACATTGAAGTGCTAAAAGCTCTGATCCCACACTGATTGAGCTGCTGCAGTAGCGCAATTTTCTGTTAGAATCGCCTCACTTCAGCTCAGGTAGCTTTTGCAAAAAACTGGGCTTATGTTTTTAACTCAATGGACTTTGAATGATTAATTATTTTCGCATTTTGGGCGTGAAAGCCAGCGCCAATGAAGACGAGATTAAAAAAGCCTACAAGCGGTTATCCAATAAATATCATCCGGATAAGTTGCTAAATCTAAGTGATGATGAAAAAGAGCAGGCTGGCGCACAATTACAACGGGTAAAAGAAGCCTATGATGTATTGTCTGACGCCAAAAAACGCGCGGCTTTTATTAAAGATTTTAATAATGTGATAGTGCCGGACCCGACCGCAGCGATGAAAGAGCTGTGGGATAGTTATTACCCGTCCGTAAAAGGTTAAAACTCATGAGCAAAACATTCGACAAAAACCGTTTAGAAGCGTTAAAAACAGACGCTTACGAAAATATCGAATCTTATAACGATCCGGATACGCCAAAAGCGCTGGAAAAATTTACCAGCCAAATCAAAAGCATTTTACAGGCTGACCCGAAGATGTTGCATTCAGTGCCTGAATATTTGCCTGTGGCTTTATTTGGCCGGGTTAAATTCACCCCTGAAGCCAATCTGAAATGGTCTGCCTGGCTTGCCAAAAACACCATGCCGGTATGGGATGAGTTTAAAACCTCTGTCGCTTTCAACAATGCCGATTTACCGCTGGTCAAAACCATTCGTGAATTTAACGAAGATTTACTGATTGAAAGCTGTGCTGTGCTTTTTATGCTGAATAATCATATCGCTGCAGCGCCAGGCCCACGTAACACAGATGATGACGAAGATGATGATTCAGATGAGTCCTCTTTCCGTAATGACGCTGATGATGACTACGAAGGCACTGACGACGAAGAAGAAGGCTACGATAACCAATACGATGAAATCACTTTTAACCGGGAAGGGCGCTGATGAATAGTCTGATTGAAATTGCCGTTGCGGAAATTAAAGAACTCGCCATTGTTGAGCCAAAACAGGCCAGCAAAAAGTTTGAGCTGATGGCCAACACCATGTCGGACGCTCAACTGGTTGAAGTGATTGAAAACATTGACATTGTAACTCTGACCCAAATTAACAGTCAGCACGATATTTCGTTTCCTTCGATTATTTCTGAACTGATGACACCGGAGAAAATCCGCGACATCGTCTGTCAGCAGCCGCTGTACTGGGAAGAGAAAATCAAAAACAATGCGGAAGATTTAAAGCAGCATACCTTTGATTTTTTAACTTACCTTATTCGTACTCAGGACAGCGAAACCAAGCAGGCAGAGATACTCGAAGCCATAGCTGAAGATCCAGCTGGTTTGTTTTATTTGTCTATTCCTTTTATCGAGCTGTACCGCGGCGAAGTGATTGAAGATGAAGACGAAGTGCATGATTTATTGCACGAGGAAGAAGAAGATTTAGAAGAAGCCATCAGCTACACCGAACGTCATCTGAACGAAGAAGTGCATGGTTTAGGTTACGACGACCCACGTAGTTTATTGGCACTCATTCGCCAGTTAACACCGCAGGTTGAACAAGCAATTAAAAATTTAGTGCGTAACGAAAACTCTGGCTGGGAACATATTATCAATAAGTTTGCCGCTGAGCTTGTGATGCAAGCCAAAGAGAAAAACCAGTCCACAGACGAATACGCCGAAGTGGATGATATGTTTAGTTTCCTCGATTAAGCTGAGTGAAGGATTCGTTATGCAGTTAGTGGTGCGGGATGCCAATCAGGGACCTTTTTTAACCAAGGTGCTGAATTACGCCAAAGCAGAGCAAAAACTCTCGGAAGCGCAGTTGGAGCAGGTCAAAAGCAAAGCTGTGCTGATGAGCCTGAAGTTTGCTGACAAGTTTTACAACAAATACAAAATGCATCTGTTAGAACAAGCAGCCCACGATATTATTGGTGTGGCAAGTTTGGGTCTGGCAGAACTGTCAGACCATGATTTGGACAAAGCTCTGGCCTTGCTGGTCAGCCCTGAAGGCATAGTCAAACCTTTCCAGAAAGGCTGGAGCATGTTGTCGCAAGTCAGCTTACTGACGCCTAATCGCAAGTCGTTGTATGGTGAAGTGGAAGAGCAGTTACTGCAGGATATCGCCAGTCCTCCCGACATTGAAGAGTGGCAAGGTGTGGCTGTATATCAGCAGGCGCTGCGCGAATCACGTCGTCGTCAGGCCATCAGTGTGGTCAAGCAAACGTATTTCTACCATACCCAACTGGACCCGTTCGAGCACTTCAACCTTGAAGATATGTTGGCTGAAGTAGTGCTGTATCGTCTTTGCACTAAAGGCGGTAAGGTGAAGCAGGATTTAAAGCAACGGTTACGCGATATCGATTTAGTCGATGAATGGTTTGACCTAGCCTTTATCAAAGCTCATACCGATCAAGTGCTTAGCTTATTACCTGCTGGTTTTTCAGAAGCTGTGACTGTCGAGCTGGGTGAGAACTTCCATGCCGCTTTAGTTCGCACTTTGCAGTTTGCCAAAGGCTATAAAAAGCTGTTGGCAGAAAATGCTTCACCAGAACGCCGTGACGCCTACGAGCATAAGCAGGGCATGCTAAACCCTCTTTTAGGCTGGCCTCAATATATCGAAATGTAAAATTGGGGTCAGATCACATTGTTAACTGTTAACAATGTGATCTGACCCCATTTTAAGTTTTAGGGCAGTGCTGCTGCACTGCTTTCCACCAGATCACATGACGTTTTAACTCTGCTTTTAATTCGGTATTGGGCGCTTCAAAGCGCAGCTGAATAGGTTGCGCCAAAGCTGTGCCCTGATACAGCTGTAGCAGCAGCGGATACAACTGCTGATAAGTGCCATCCACCTGTGCCAGATACAGCTGTACTTTGCCGATAAAATACTGCAGTAAAATGGTATTCAAAATCTCTGCTTTGTCTGAACTTTTACCGGCTGGGCATTGGGTTTTTAGATCAAGCTGTTCTAATTGCTGATTTAAACTTTGCAGCCAGTTTTGGCTGAAGCGTAAGCTTTGTTGTAACTGACTTAAGGTATTGGCTTTGTATAAAGCTTCTAACGCCAGTTCTGGATTGATACTACTTGCGTGCTGCCAGTTCTGCTGAACAATACTTTTTTTAAGTGCAAGCAAGGAATGCAAGGCTTGCATAGTTTCAGCCACGCCAGCGACTGAGTCCGGCTCTGACAAACTACGGTAGGGGTGCAGTTGTTGACGTAAAGTCTCATCCTGCTGCAAAAAATTTTGCCAATGTTTATCGATAAGCGCTGCTTTGTCAGAGGCAATGGCAGCAAGTTTTTGTTGTAAATCGGGCGCTATATCCGGATGGGTTAAACAAGGTTGCACCTGCTTTAAAAACGCCAGTTCGTACTTTAAACGCTGGCTTGGGGTCATGACCTTACCCAGGCTGCTATTACGTTCACCCAGCAATAAATCCAGGCCACAAGCTCGTGTGGCGACTAACTCGACCAAACTAATGCTGGTGTCTGCTATATCGGCTCTGGTTGTTGTGATGGAGGGCAGTGGCTGTAAATCCAGCGGCGCTGGGTCTTGTAGTTCCAGCGATAAAGTACGACTAAGCCGCTTAGCATAGTCGTGCATCAGGGCTATAGCAGGATCGCTGCAGCCAGTTAACACAAAGACCACAGCAAGCAGGCTCACTGCTTTAGTGAAAGGCCGCTGCCTGTTGCTGCTGTAAAATTTTGCCATCTTCTAATCG
>JAHIWM010000071.1 GCA_018815765.1 Gammaproteobacteria bacterium
AACGCAGGTTTAGATTTAATCAGTGCCAATAAACAAGGTGTGACTTTGCCACTGGCGCAGTATCAGCAGATTAAACAAGCAGCTGAACAGCAGCAGGTGCAGTGGCTGAGTAATACTACTGTTGGTGCAGGTTTACCGGTACAGCGTTTATTGCAGGAGCTGAAAAGTAGCGGCGATACAGTGTATCGGATCAGCGGTATTTTCTCCGGTACCTTATCCTGGTTACTGGCAAAATTTGATGGTAGCAAAGCTTTTTCCGACTTTGTGTTAGAAGCGCAGCAATTAGGTTTAACTGAACCTGATCCACGGGATGATTTATCGGGTAAAGATGTACAGCGTAAATTGCTGGTGCTGGCCCGTGAGCTGGATTTAGATTTGGACATTGATCAGATTGAATTGGAGCCTTTATTGCCCGCTTCGTTAAGCGCTGGCAGCATTGATGACTTTTGGGCTGGGCGCGAAGTGCTGGATCAGCAATTAGCTGCGCTACAGCAACAAGCTCAGGCGGCGGGTAAAGTGTTACGTTATGTCGCCGATTTAAAGATAGAAGCAGGCAAAGCTAAGGCGCAGGTGTCTTTAGTGGCTGTAGAGCAGACTGATCCGCTGGCGGCCATTTTGCCTTGTGACAATATTTTTGTTATTGAGTCCGACTGGTATCAACAAAATCCTTTGGTGTTAAAAGGCCCTGGCGCTGGCCGTCAGGTCACGGCTGGTGGTGTTCATGCCGACTTAGCCATTTTAGCCAAACAAAAAATTGCCGCTGCCAAAGCAGCTAAACATAGCCAGGCTCAGGCCGCAGCCTGGGTGAAGTGAGAAATAATATGTCTTTTGTCAGCGCACAGTATGTAGAATCCATGAACCGCAACCTGCAGGATGTTGCAGGCAAGGTCAATGTCAGTTTTGAGTTTTTCCCACCAAAAACAGAGCAGATGGAAAACACTTTGTGGCAATCCATTGAGCGTTTAGCGCCTTTGGCTCCTTCTTTTGTCTCTGTGACTTATGGTGCGAATTCAGGTGAACGTGACCGTACCCATGACATTATTAAGTCGATTAAACAGCGCACCGGCTTAATAGCAGCACCGCATTTAACTTGTGTCGATGCCAGCCGTAGCGAACTTGAGCGTATTGCCAAAGACTACTGGGACAATGGCATTCGTCATATTGTCGCTTTGCGTGGTGATTTACCGCCGGGCAACAAAGAAAAACCAGCTTTGTATGCTGCAGATTTAGTAGAAATTTTACGTTCAGTGGCCGATTTTGATATTTCAGTGGCGGCTTACCCTGAAGTACACCCTGAATCACCCAACGCTCAGTTTGATTTACTGAACTTAAAACGCAAAGTGGACGCCGGCGCTTCCCGTGCTATTACCCAGTTCTTTTTTGATCCGGAAAAATACTTACGTTACCGCGACCGCTGCGCTGCAGTGGGAATAGATGTGGAAATAGTGCCAGGCATTTTACCTGTGACGAATTTTCAGCAACTGACCAAATTCGCCAACATGACGAACGTGGCTATACCAGGCTGGATGAATAAAGCCTATGAAGGCTTAGAGCAGGATGCCACCACCCGTAATCTGGTCGCTGCTAATATAGCGATGGAAATGGTGAAGGTATTAAGCCGTGAAGGGGTGAATCACTTTCACTTCTACACTTTAAATCGCAGTGAACTGACCTACGCTATTTGTCATTTGTTAGGGGTTAGGCCTCAGAGTGTGATTGCCTGAGTATGTCTGATACACAGATAGGTGAAATCCTGTCAGGAAAACTCACCCGTCTGTGTAAAGCGCCTAGGTTTTGTTATCTTCCAATAGTAACGAGTAAGAATGAACGGCGCCCATAAAACTAAAAATTGGTGTGACGGAAATGACAGTGATGCCATCGTTCTGAATATTCACCAGTTCCTTGTTCAGTTGTTCAACATCTATCTCTCCAAAACCCCATGACTTTTGATTCTTAAATTCAACAACAAATTTCATAAACGAAACCTCAATTTCACAACTACAGATAGCCTAATTTATCCGGCGTTTACACTCTCGACCAGAACGCTGAAAACGCTCATGAAGCCGGGTATTAAATTCCTGTCACCAGCGCCGACGTACCTTGTATTTTTTAACTTCTATTCTTTGTTCACTCGTGGGTGTGATTGTAATGGGGAAATATGTCAAAGATATGTTGTTTTAGCCTGCTGCAGTTAGGCTTTTGTTTAACTACTACAGATCTCGTAGAGAAACAAGCTGGTCTAAAATACTGCTTCCGATTTTCCGATTTATTTCCGCAAGTTAAGGGAATGCAGGTATCCATAACTGGCGATTTTGTACAAATAAGGGGATAGATGAAGTGACAGAACGATGTTTTTTAAGTCTGAAATTTAGCGCAAAACAACAGCAGTTATTGCAGCTGTATCAGCAGCCAGAACTGAGTGCTGAAGCCAAATGGCACTCAGCCAATAACCTGCATCTGACATTGGTGTTCTTAGGTCAGCAAGCTTTCACTGTGCAACAGCAGTTATGGTCACAAAGCCTGGAATTGCTACGCCATCTCCCTCCTTTTGAACTCTGTTTTGACCAGCTGAATCAGTTCAGCCATGCCAAAGTGCTGTATCTGGGCGTCTCTCAACCACCCGAAGCTCTAATGGCAGTACAGCAGAAGCTGCAACAGCTGGCTTTGCCTTTTCTGAATGCGGCTGTGCCGGAACTTTTTGTGCCTCATGTCACCCTTGCGCGTAAGTTTCAGTCTGCCGATGCTTTTCCTTTATCTGTTGAGCCTTTGAGTCTGCTTTGTACAGAAGTGGCCTTATATCACTCCATCAGCTCAGAGCAGGGCGTGAGCTATCAGAGTGTCGAAACTTATACTTTAGTCCCAAAGGGCTAAATCTTTACACTAGATCAACACCTTAGTCGCTAGACTTAGTTACACTCAGCTTGTGTTTTGCTACTGGACGGATTCAGATGTCGCACCGCTCTTATTTATTTTCTTTGCGTATTGGTCATGCGCTGCGGGAGTGTCTGGCCGAAGGTTATAGCTTTGGCGCTTTTAAGCTGGATCTGCTGGCCGGTATTACTGTGGGTATTATTGCCATTCCACTGGCGATGGCGCTGGCGATAGCCAGTGGTGTACCGCCGCAATACGGTTTGTATACAGCTGTGATCGCAGGTTTTCTGATAGCCCTGACCGGCGGTTCCCGTTACAGCATTAGCGGGCCTACCGCGGCTTTTGTGGTTATTTTGTACCCCGTTGCCCAAAGTTATGGTTTGGCGGGCTTACTGCTGGCCACCATTTTGTCTGGTGTGATGCTGATCATCATGGCCGCTATGCGTTTTGGCCGTTTTATCGAATATATTCCCGAAGCTGTAACCTTAGGTTTTACCAGCGGTATTGCTGTGGTCATCGCGACTTTGCAAATTAAAGATCTGTTTGGTTTGCCTATAGACAAGCTGTCTGAACATTATCTGGAAAAACTACAGCAACTGTTTTTTGCCTTACCTGATCTGCACTGGCCGTCGTTGTTGGTGGCTGCTGTCACTTTAGCTGTGATGCTGCTCTGGCCAAAACTCAAACTGCCTTTACCACCCCATTTACCTGCCATAGTGATAGCAACAGCTTTGGCTTTAGCGCTGGCACAGTTTGGGTTGGAGCTGGATACCATAGGCAGTCGTTTTAGTTATTTGTTGCCGGACGGCTCGCAAGGGCAGGGCATTCCTGCTGTATTACCCGAATTCACCTGGCCTTGGTTACAGGCAGGCCCTGATGGGCAAGCCTTAGAGTTCAGCACTCAAATGGTGAAAGACTTATTGGCGGCAGCTTTTGCAATGGCTATGTTAGGCGCTATTGAGTCCTTGCTTTGTGCCGTGGTGCTGGACGGTATGACAGGGCGCAGGCACAGTGCGAACAGCGAATTATTAGGCCAGGGCATTGGCAATATAGTGGCGCCATTTTTAGGTGGCTTTACAGCAACAGCTGCCTTAGCCCGTTCTGCCGCTAATGTCAGGGCCGGTGCACAGTCGCCTATAGCTGCCATGATCCATGCGCTGGTGGTGTTATTGGCCTTGCTGGTACTGGCGCCTGTGTTGGCCTATTTGCCTATGGCGGCTATGGCAGCTTTGCTGTTGATCGTCGCCTGGAATATGAGTGAAGCGCCTAAAGCTGTGCATCTGCTAAAAACAGCGCCCCGTAACGACATCATTATTTTCCTGATTTGTTTTGGCTGTACAGTGCTGTTTGATATGGTTATCGCCATCAGCTGCGGCATGGTCATAGCGGCCTTTTTCTTTGTGAAGCAAGTGGCTGATATGACTCGCGTGGCGGATATCAGTCACAACAGAAAATACCTGCTTGAGCCTTTGCCTGAAGGCTGGAAAGCATTTCGTATTAGTGGCCCTTTGTTTTTTGCTGCAGCCGACCGGGTTTTTGGTGAGCTATCGGTCAAACTCAAACAACAGCAAGGCGCTATTTTAGTGATGGATGCCGTGACGCTGATGGACGCTGGTGGTCTTTCAGCTTTTACCAAGCTGGTCAGCCTGGCTGAAAAGCAGGGCATTCATTTATTGGTGACAGACTTAACCTTTCAACCGCTAAAAACTCTGGCGAAAGCTAAGGTGCAACCTTTGCCTGGTATTTTGAGTTTTTATTCAACCTTAGCTGATGCGCTAAACAGCCTGCCGGGTCAGAACATTGATCCGCAAGGCGAAGCTGTGGGTCTCTGATTTAAGTCAGTTCGACTTCTGCCTTGGACCATTTTGGTCTAAGCTGTGGTCTTTCTGCAGTGGATCGGATGCTTGTTTGAATTTATGAATCAAATAAAATAAAAATTCACTAATTCAGCATAATAATTCTTGAAACTGCATGGCGAAGCCACTACACTGGCCACACTTTTTGGGCGTGGCCTTAATTTATTATTTTTGTTTTCGGAGACTCAGCGATCTATGTCCACTCAATCCACTTCCCCTACCACCAAACTGCGCAGCGCTGTATTAGGTGCTGCCGGCTATAGCGGCGCCGAATTGGCCGTTATGTTGGCACGGAATCCGTATTTTGAGTTGAGTTACGCTTTTGCTTCCGCTGGCCGAGCTGCTGAACCTTTTTCGAATTTATATCCACGTTATCAAAGCGTTGTGGATATCCTGGTACAGCCGTGGACTGATGATTTAGTGGAAGACTTAGCCGACAAACTGGATGTAGCTTTTTTAGCTTTACCGCATGAAGTCAGTGAAGCTGTTACGCCTTTGTTATTGGCGAAGGGCATAGCCGTGTTTGATTTATCCGGTGCTTTCCGTTTAAAAGATCCGGCTTTGTATCCTAAATATTATGGTTATGAGCATCAGCATCCGGAATTACTGGATCAAGCTGTGTATTCACTGATGGAATGGCTGGATAAGCCGTTGCCACAGCTGGTGTCTGTGCCTGGTTGTTACCCAACGGCCTGTTCGCTGGCGTTATTGCCTTTATTAAAAGCAGGTTTAGTGGCCGATGGCTGTATTCCTGTGATTAACGCCACCAGCGGTGTGTCAGGTGCGGGCCGTAAAGCGGCACTAAGCACGTCATTTTGCGAAGTGGGCCTGAATGCCTATGGCTTTTTTAAACACAGACACAGACCTGAAATCGAACAGAATTTAGGTCGCAAAGTGGTGTTTACTCCGCATTTAGGCAACTTTAAGCGTGGCATTCTGGCCACCAGCGTGGTGACTTTAAAATCAGGTGTCACTGCAGAGCAAGTGGCAGCCACTTTCGAGCAGGCTTATGCAGCTAAGCCATTAGTACGTTTAGTCAAACATTCTCCGAATGTGGCTGATGTGGCAGGCACGCCATTTTGTGATATCCACTGGCAGCAGGATGGTGAGCAACTTGTGATTGTCTCTTGTATTGATAACTTGCTCAAAGGTGCTGCCGCTCAGGCGATGCAGGCTGCCAATATTAAATTTGGTGCTCCTGAAACCGCAGGTTTATTTGCAGGAGCTGCAGAATGAGCCAGACACCTTTAGTTCTGAAAATGGGTGGCCGTTTATTACAGGATCAGGCCGCTTTAGATGCGTTATTAAAAGTTTGTGCCCAGCTGAAAACTCAGTATCCGATCGTGCTGGTGCATGGCGGTGGCGATCAGGTTGATCAATGGCTGGCTAAATTTGGGTTTACCACTGAAAAAATTGATGGCCAACGGGTATCTCCAGCAGAACAAATGCCTGTGATCACTGGTGCTTTAGATGGTGCAGTCAACGCTGACATGGTAGCTCGTGCCACATTGCAGGGTTTAAATCCTGTAGGTTTAAGTCTGGCAGCAGGTGGCAGTTTAGCTTTTGATATTAATCATAAATTAGGTGCTGTTGGTATCGCCAAACCTAACAATCCACTACTGCTGAATACCTTATTGGCCCAGGGTTTTACGCCTGTATTCAGCTCTATTGGTTTAAGTGCCGATGGCCAGCTACTGAATGTGAATGCGGATATTGCCGCTGCTGCTATTTGTCAGCTGGTGCAGGGTCAACTGGTTCTGCTGACCGATGTGCCAGGAATTCTCGATGCCAATATGCAGCTCATCCCAACTTTAACTGCAGCAGAAGCGCAGCAACTGGTCACAGATGGTGTGATTAAAGGTGGCATGAAAGTAAAACTGGATGCTGCGCTGGAAACAGCTCAAGCACTGAAACGTAATATTACAGTGGCAGGATGGCAGCATCCGGACGATTTATTAAAGTTGATGCAACAACAAGCAGTCGGCACCAACATTATTTACACCCAAAGTAATTGATTTAATGAGTATATTGATCCCGAAACAAAACAGCGCCTGATACCCTGTTGACTCCAACAGAAGCTGAGCCTGTTGCAACGATAAGGATGCCGCCTAGCGGACATGCAGTGTGTTTTTATGAGTAAATTAACCCAGCTTTTATGTTTAGCTGAATTAGACCAGAAGCAATTATCTGACCTGCTGGAGCTTGCGCTTCAGATCAAACAAACTCCAGAGCAATACAGCTCTGCGCTCAAGGGCAAAAGCATTGCCTTGTTGTTTGAAAAACCTTCTTTGCGAACCCGCGTCAGTTTTGATGTCGGGATCAACAAGCTGGGTGGCCACAGTGTCTATCTGGATCAGCAAAACGGAGCTATGGGCGTACGCGAATCCGTTGAAGATTTTGGCAGTAACCTGGCCTGTTGGTGTGATGCCATAGTGGCGCGGGTCTATTCTCAGAAAACATTAGTGCAGCTGTCGCAAAGCAGCAAAAAACCAGTGATTAACGCACTGAGTGATTTGTACCATCCTTGTCAGGCGCTGGCCGATTTGCTGACCTTAAAAGAGCATTATGGCGATTTAAGCAAAGTGCATCTGGCTTTTGTCGGCGACGGTAACAATGTCTGCCACTCGCTGATGTTAGGCGCTGCTATTATGGGCATGACACTGACTGTGGTCACACCACAAGGCTTTGGTCCTGATGCTCATGTATTGTTAAAAGCTCAGGCTATAGCGGAAAAAAGCGGCGCTAAACTGACCTTAAGTCAGCATGTGTCAGCTGCTGCTGGTGCGGACGCTATTTACACCGACACCTGGTTGTCGATGGGGGCTAAGGCCGACCCTAAACTGGTTGAGAACCTGTTTGCTCCTTACCAGATCAATACTGCAGTGATGCAGCGTTTAGCCGTCAAACATTTTATGCACTGCCTGCCTGCACATCGTGGGCATGAAGTGACCAGCGAAGTGCTGGACAGTGATAATTCGTTAGTGTTGCAGCAGGCGGAAAACCGTATGCACGCTCAGAATGCAGTATTAGTCAGTTTATTTAGTTGAGGTTGGACATGAGTATCAAAAAAGTAGTGTTAGCGTATTCAGGTGGTTTAGACACATCAGCCATTGTGCCTTGGTTAAAAGATAACTATGACTGTGAGGTTATAGCTTTTGTCGCTAACGTAGGTCAGGGTGATGAAGAACTGGCAGGTGTGGAAGAAAAAGCCATTAAGTCAGGCGCAAGCTCGTGCTACGTGGTCGACCTGCGTGAAGAACTGATCAAAGAAGTGATTTACCCGACTTTAAAAACGGGTGCAGTGTATGAAGGCCAGTATTTACTGGGTACTTCTATGGCACGCCCTGTGATTGCCCGTGCTCAGGTTGAGCTGGCGCTGAAATTAGGTGCTGATGCTTTATGCCACGGCTGTACCGGTAAAGGTAATGATCAGGTGCGTTTTGAAGGTGCGTTTGCCGCTTTAGCGCCGCAGTTAAAAGTGATAGCGCCATGGCGTGAATGGCAATTTAACTCACGTCAGTCACTGCTGAATTACCTGGCTGAGAAAAATGTACCAACCACAGCTTCTGCCACCAAAATTTATAGCCGTGACGCTAACCTATGGCATATCTCGCACGAAGGTGGTGAGATTGAAAACCCGTGGAATGAGCCATCAGACCAAATTTGGATGTGGACTAAGTCTCCGGAACAAGCGCCGGATAAAGCCGAACATATTCAGTTAAGTTTTGAAAAAGGCGAACTGACTAAGTTAAACGGTGAAGCTGTAGCTCCTGTTAAAGCTATTGAAGTGCTGAACGCTATTGGTTCAGAGCATGGCATAGGCCGTATCGACATCGTTGAAAACCGTTTAGTGGGTATGAAATCCCGCGGCTGCTACGAAACTCCTGGCGGCACTATTTTAGTGGCGGCCTTACGTGCACTGGAATCGCTGGTGTATGACCGTACTTCACTGAAATACCGTGAAGAAGTGGGCTTAGAGTTTGCTCAGCTGGTTTATGATGGCCGTTGGTTCACGCCGTTAAAAGATGCCTTGTTAGCCGCTGCGACTTCTTTGGCTGATCAACTGACAGGTGACATAGTCGTCAAGCTGTACAAAGGTAACGTGACTGTGACGCAACGCCGTTCACCAAACAGCCTGTACTCTGAAGCTTTTGCGACTTTTGAAGGCGATGAAGTGTACAACCAAAAAGATGCTGCAGGTTTTATCCGCCTGTATAGCTTAGCCAGCCGTATTCGTGCTTTGCATACTAAAGCCGGCCAGTAATCTTTGGGTTTGATGATTATTAGGGCGGCTACCAAGCCGCCCATTCTATTTGGATAAGAGGTATTTATCATGGCGATGTGGGGTGGTCGGTTTACCGAAGCCAGTCTGGCCGAGTTCAGTGAATTTAATGACTCATTAAGTTTTGATTATCTGCTGGCGCAACAGGATATTCAGGCCTCCCGTGCCTGGACCATAGGCTTGCTTGAAGCTGGCATTATTACCGCAGCTGAAGCAGAGCAACTGGATCATGCTTTGGCTGATTTAGCTTTAGCTTTGGAATCTAATCCTAAGCTGCCGTTGCAGACTCAGGAAGAAGATATTCATAGCTGGGTGGAAGCTCAGTTGCAGCAAAAAATTGGTGCGGTGGCGAGAAAGCTGCACACAGGCCGCAGCCGTAACGACTTAGTGGCGACCGACTTACGTTTGTGGACCAAACTGAATGCCAGTCAGGTTCGCAGCACTTTAATCACCGCTATTGGTGCCCTTATTACTTTTGCTGATGCGCATTTTGGTGCTGTGATGCCGGGCTTTACTCACCTGCAACGGGCTCAGCCTGTGTTGGTCAGTCACTGGGCTTTGGCTTACATCGAAATGTTTAAACGGGATTTAAGCCGTATTGACGATGCCTTAGCGCGTATGGACGTCTGTCCTTTAGGTTGTGGTGCTTTAGCGGGCACTGGTATTCAAATCGACCGCACAGCTTTAGCTCAGCGTTTAGGCTTTAAATCTGCAGCGCTCAATAGCTTAGATGCAGTGTCTGACCGGGATTATGTGGTGGAGTTATCTGCTACTGCTTCTTTGTGTATGACACATTTATCGCGTTTATCCGAAGATGTGATTTTCTTCTGCTCAGGTGAAGCGGCTTTCTTTAAGCTGGGTGATGCCATCAGTAGCGGCTCGTCCTTGATGCCACAAAAGAAAAACCCTGATGTGTTTGAGTTATTGCGTGGCAAAACCGGCCGGGTGCTGGGTCATTTAGTGGCTATTTTGCATGTACTGAAAGGTTTGCCTCTGGCGTACAACAAAGATATGCAGGAAGACAAACAAGGCTTTTTTGATTTGATGGCAAGCTGGCAACAGTCTTTGCTGGTGCTGGCAACAGTGCTACCGCATTTATCGGTCAATGTAGAGCGTTGCCGTTTAGCTGCTGAGTTGGGCTACAGCAATGCCACTGATTTAGCCGATTATCTGGTGGGGAAAGGCATCGCCTTCCGCGACGCTCATGAATTATCCGGTGAGCTGGTGCTGGTGGCTTCGAAGCAGCAAAAACCGCTGGAAGCTTTAGCTTTAGCTGAAATGCAGCAGGTATCGCATTTGATCAGTGATGATGTTTTTGCCGCTCTGACCATTGAAGCCGGTCTGGCCAAACGTGCCTCTTTAGCAGGCACCAGTCCTGACAGAGTGAAAGAAGCTTTGGACGCCACAAAAGTCTGGTTTGAAGCTTTATAACTCAGCTGCTCCTGAAAATGGGGTCAGATCACATTAGCTGTTAACAATGTGATCTGACCCCATTTTTATTGAGCAAGAGCCTGTTTGGCCTGGAAATCCAGCTCAGCTTTCAGTTCAACCGGCAATTGAAGCTGACGTGCCAGCTCCTGCAGATAAGCCCCTTCCATATAGTTTTGCTCGTTAATCACCAGCAGGCTTGCCAGATACATCTCAGCAGCCATTTCCTGTGTTGTGGCTGCGCTTGCGATATCGGCTGGATCTAACGCTTTGGCCAATTCCTGATCAAACCAGCGCTGCAGGCTTAAGTCCGATGTCAATTTGGTGATTTCGCTGTCAATCAATTCGCGTTCTTGCTGATCAATATGACCATCCGCTTTGGCAGCACCAATCAGCGCTTTTAAAATAGCGTTACTGTGCTGCTCAGCTTCTGGTGCAGGTAAACGGTCTATCGTCTGAGGTTCGTGTTGATCGACTTTGCCTTTGTTTTGCTGTTGCCAGTTGCCATAAGCTTTATAAGCCAGCACACCCAAAGCAGCCAGACCACCATAAGTGATGACTTTTCCACCCATACTGCGACCCTTTTTTGAGCCAAGCAGCATAGCTAAAGCGCCGCCTGACAAAGCCCCGCCACCAAAACCTGACAGTAAACTACTGACAGAGGATAAATCCGCAGATTTAGCGCCCGAAGTGCCCGACGTTTTTTTCTGTATCACATCAGAGCCGGCTTTTAACAACTGCTCTAACAAAGCTTTTGTATTCATCATCTTTTATCTTCCTGAATTGAATTAATAGGTCTGACCGCTGTTTTCTTAAAAAATTCATTGGCTTGTGTAAGTGAATGTATCAGGGCTGACGGATGGCGGGCTAAAAATAGTTGTTTTTAAGACCGATGTTCTGCTTAAAAAACATGCACTAAATAGGGTCGAGCAGGTTGCACTAAGAAGAGAAAAACTCAAATTAATGAATCGCATTGGTGCATTTATATGCATTTTTGCAACGAGACGCTTCTGTTGTTGTTTTATTGTGGTGCAGTAATTGTTTTTCGTTGTTTTCAATAAAAGTTCATTTTAAACATCGTGTTATATAAAATACTAATTTTCATCTGATGGTTAATTTTTATTCAATTGACGTGAGTGGAACTAAGTAGGACTGTATTTATATGTTGATTATGTGAATGGATAGTCAGCAGGCGGCGTCGCAGTTTTTGTCGCGTAGTGCAGGAACATCAGTTTACCTCTCACCTTGGATAAAAACTATGAAAATAAAAAAAAGTACGTTATGTCTGCAGATAAGTGCCGCATTACAAGGTGCTGTTTTACTGGGCTATAGTGGTTTCGCTTCGGCGGCCGAAGAGGATGATGCAGCCAAAGAGAAAGAGAATGTAGAGAAAATTGCAGTGGTAGGCTCCCGCGCCGCGCCACGTTCTGTCGGGGAGTCTCCTGTGCCTATTGATATCATTGGTGCTGAGGAGTTCGCCAATCAGGGCAACCCGGATATGCTCAATATGCTGAGCACCCTTGTTCCGAGTTTTAATATCAATGCCCAGTCGATCAGTGATGCTGCGACCTTAATCCGTCCTGCCAATTTACGTGGTCTGGGGCCGGATCAAACCCTGGTGTTAGTGAATGGCAAGAGACGACACAGAGCCTCTGTGATTGCCTTTGCCGGCGGCGGTATTTCTGACGGTGCTCAGGGCCCGGACATTTCTGTGATCCCTGCTGTTGCGATAAGACAAGTAGAAGTGCTGCGCGATGGTGCTGCGGCTCAGTATGGCTCTGATGCGATAGCGGGTGTACTGAACTTTCAGTTAAAAAACGACAGTGAGGGTGGTGTGCTGGAAGCCAAATGGGGCCAGCATTATGAAGGCGACGGTGCCAGCGAAACTCTGGCCGGTAACATCGGCTTACCTATGACCGATTCTGGTTCTGCCAACTTCAGTTTTGAATACAAAAACGCTGATCCAACAGACCGTAGCGTGCAACGTTCTGATGCTGCGGCTTTGATTGCTGCAGGTAATACTTCAGTGAAAAATCCAGCTCAAGTCTGGGGTTCACCTGAAATCAAAGACGACTACAAGCTGTTTGCTAACCTGGAACTGGATTTAAAAAACGGCAAGGAAGCCTATGCCTTTGGTAACCATGCACAGCGTGATGTGGAAGGCGGTTTTTATTATCGTAACCCCACGAACCGTGGTGGGGTGTATGCAGGACCTGAAGTGACAGTGGATGGAGTGGATTACAATTCTGTGTTGGTCGGCGATATGACTCCGGATGATGCTAATAGTTGTGCTCCACTGCGTCTGGATGCCAATGGTATTCCTATAGCTTCTGATCTGGCTGCTATAACTGCCGATCCAAATTGCTGGTCTTTTGTCGAAATGTTTCCTGGCGGTTTTACACCTACATTTGGTGGCACAGTCACCGACAGTGCTATTGCAGGTGGTGTAAAAGGCGAGTTGGTTGATGAAGTGTTTTTTGATGTCAGTGCCTCCTACGGTCGCAACCAGGCCGAGTTTAAAATTAACAACACAGTGAATGCGTCTCTAGGTGCCAATTCGCCGACCAGTTTTAGTCCTGGCACTTATGTACAAAGTGAACTCGGATTAAATATGGATTTGTTCCGCGAATTTGAAGTCGGCCTCTATGACGCAGTGGTACTAGCCGGTGGTATGGAATGGCGCGAAGACACCTTTGAAGTGAAAGCAGGGGATGTCGCTTCTTATTCTGTTGGTGTGTTAGCCGATCAGGGTTTTGGTATTGGCTCCAATGGTTTTCCGGGTTTTAAACCAGAATCTGCAGGGGTATTCAGTCGCCACAATTTGTCTTTTTATACCGATGTATCCAGTTGGGTTACAGAAAATCTGATGCTTAATGGGGCTGTTCGTTATGAAGATTATTCCGACTTTGGTAATACCACCAACTGGAAAGTGTCCGGCTTATTTAAAATGACCGACAGTCTGTCCGTTCGTGCAGCTGCTGGTACTGGTTTCCGTGCTCCTACTATAGGCCAAAGCAAAGTGGTGAACGTCAGTACAGCTTTTGGTCCGAATGGCTTGGTAGACGAAGCAACACTGCCGCCTGATAACCCCATATCAATACAAAAAGGCGGAAAAGCGTTAACGCCAGAGGAATCTGAAAACGTTTCTTTTGGTTTAGTGGGCGAGTTTGGTTCCACTCACGTTTCTTTAGACATGTACAAAATTGACGTGGAAGATCGGTTGAGTCAAACCTCTCCGCTTGAACTGACCGACACTGATATTGCTGCTTTGCTGGCTATGGGCATTAACGACGCAACCAGCTATACCAGCATTAAGTTTTTTACCAACGACTTTGACACTAAAACCACAGGTGCAGACTTAGTCGTCAGCCAGGATCTGGATTTAGGATCAGGGGCATCCAAATTAAGTTTTGTGATGAACTGGAACAAAACTGAAGTGACGGTTGACCCCCTGACCACCAATATTGATGACGTCAAAATTCGTACATTGGAGGAGAATTTACCTAAAACCCGCGGCAGCATCAGCTTTAATCACTCTGAAGACAACTGGCGTGCGTTGGCAAGGGTGAACTACTTTGGTTCGTTCTGGGAAGTGGACGATACCTATGATGCAGCTCAGGGCATGTCAGAAGGCTCCGCACTTCTGGTTGATCTTGAATTGGGTTACATGCTCACCAGTAATATAGAACTGATTGTCGGCGCACAAAACGCTTTTGATAAATATCCGGGTCTGAACCCTTATGGGGATTCTGTTGGGGCTAAATACCCTGTTACTTCGCCATACGGCTTTAATGGTGGTTATTACTACTTCAGAGGCGTTTATACCTTCTGATTAAGCAGTAGAACAGAACTCAGGCTGTACCAGGGATACCGCAACCTGAGCTCTGTTTCCTTTGATGTTGACCTGTCTGCTTTTAGCAGGATGTTGAGGTAACAGATCCGATGACAAATCCAGATCATAAACAGATAAATAATAAACAGCTCAGCCGAAGAGAAGCCTTGTTGTTGTTAGGTAAAGTGGGTGGGTCAGCCGCCATGTTGCAGGCCGCAGGTTTATTTGGCTTGTTCGCTGCTCCGGTTCAGGCTCAACCTGAACTGGTAAAGCTGAAGCCTTTAACTGCAGGGCGTAAAACCGTATTAATACTCGGAGCAGGCATCAGTGGTCTGGTGGCCGCTTATGAATTGGGCAAAGCAGGTTATCAGTGTAAAATTCTCGAAGCTTCACACAGAGCGGGTGGCCGAAACCTTACCATTCGCCATGGCGATTTTATCGATGAGTTAGGCAACCCACAATTTTGTCACTTTGATAAAGACCCCGATCTGTATTTCAATGCCGGCCCAGCCCGTATTCCGGCCCATCACACCGCTATTTTGCATTACTGTCGCGAGTTTGCTGTCGAGATGCAGATGTTTTGCAACTACAACAAAAACTGTTACACCCAGGATGACAATGCTTTTGGCGGAAAACCAGTCCGTATCCGTGAATACGAGGCGGACACCCGGGGTTTTTTCAGTGAACTGATGGCTAAATCTATTCAGGCAGAGGCAAAACTAGATGCGCCTTTTGACGACATAGACAGACAAAAACTGATTGAGTTTTGCAAAGCTTACGGTGATTTATCCAGTGATTTCACTTACGAGGGCAGCGAAAGAGCGGGTTATCAGTCTGGTGGCATTTTATCACCTGGTGTGCTGAAAAAACCGAGGGCTTTTGCTGATTTACTGCAAAGTAATTTCTGGGCTGGTGCCATGCATTTTGGCGAAATATCGGATCAGGCCGCAGCATTGATGACGCCTGTTGGCGGTATGGACAAAATAGTTGATGCTTTTTTGAGTCGCTTAGCTGGCAAGGTGCAGTTAAAGGCTCAGGTGCAGAAAGTGCAACTGTTACCACAAGGTGTGGAAGTCAGTTATTGGCTGGATGGTCAGTTGCAGACAGAGCAGGCCGATTATTGCCTGAACTGCATTCCTGCTCAGTTAATGGCTGGTATAGAAAACAATTTTCCAGCTGACTATGTCGGCGTCATGCGTCAGCTGCAGCGTGGCAAGTTATCGAAAATAGCATTGCAGGCCAAAGAGCGTTTTTGGGAGAAAGAGCAGATTTATTCCGGCATCAGCTGGACCAATCAGGACATCACTCAAATCTGGTATCCGTCTCATGGTCTGTTTAAAACCAAAGGTATTTTACTGGGCGCTTATAGCTGGGACCCTGCTATCTCGGATCGTTTTTCTGCTATGACCAATCAAGAGCGGATAGCTGCGGCTATCACTCAGGGCTCGAAGCTGCATTCTGATTATGGCAAATACATAGACCAGGGGAACAGTGTGTGCTGGCAGCGTATGAACCATATGCTCGGTTGTGGTGCTGTCTGGTCGGAAGAGTTGCTGAAAACCAGTTTTGCTACCATACAGGCTCCAGTGGGAGGGCATTATATGGTCGGTGACCAGGTGAGTTATCACCCGGGATGGCAGGAAGGGGCTGTGCGCTCTGCCTGGTATGCGATGGAAAGTATTCAACAGCAAGAGCAACAAAAACAGCGGCAGGTGGCGGTATGAAATATTTGCTGTTTTGGTTTGGTGTTCTCTGTAGCAGCTCTGTTTATGCTGAAACTTTTCATGCTGATGCACAGTATTGCCTGGTTTGTCATGGCAGTAATGCTCAGGGCAACGAAGCCATCAGTGCACCGAATTTGGCTATTTTACCTGACTGGTATTTATCCTCTCAGATCCAGGCTTTTCAATCCGGCTGGCGTGGGCATCAGACCACGGATGCTTATAGTAAAGAAATGATGGCTGTGGCTAAAAGTATGAGTGCGGAGGACGTAAAACGTGCTATTGGTTTTATCACTGGTTTTCAGGTTAGCAAAACGCCTGAAACACTGACGGGTGACGAGACGCATGGTAAAACTTTGTATCAGACTTGTGCTGCTTGCCATGGTGCTGCGGCTGAAGGTAATCAGGCAATGGGAGCTCCACCTCTGGCAGGTCAGTATAGCTGGTACCTTTTACGCCAGTTGCAGGCTTATCGAAGTGGGCAGCGGGGAGCTGCTGAAAACGATAGTCGTGGGGCTATGATGAAACAAATCGCGGCAACGCTGCAACAGGATCAAGATCTGAATGATCTGGTGGCTTATATCAATACTCTGGATATTCAAAAGACAAATAATCCAAAAACGGACATTAAAAAATAAGAGGAAACTACCGAATGAAAAGCCTGACCAAATTAGCTTTGTTATCACTTTGTATTGCCAGCAACAGCCTGATGGCCGAAGTGAAACGTTACCCATTACCTGAAAACAGCACTTTTCCTATTGCCAACGCAGTGGAAGTGAACAAACTGGTGTTTGAAAGTGGCAAAGTGCCTGCGCCTAAAGATGCAAAGGCGGCCAAGGGCACTGTGGAGTTCTGGGGCAATACAGAAGAGCAAACCTTAAGCGTGCTGAGTCAGATTGAAAGCTCCTTAAAGCAAAAAGGCCTGGGTATGGGCGATGTGATTAAAATGACGGTGTTTCTGGTGGGTGATCCGGCTTTGGGTGGCAAGATGGATTTTGCTGGTTTTATGAAAGGTTACACCCAGTATTTTGGCACTAAAGAGCAACCTGCTTTACCAGCCCGCTCTGCAGTACAGATCGCAGGTTTAGTGGCCGATGGTATGTTGGTAGAAATAGAGGTCATCGCAGCCAGACCTTGATACCCGCGTATAGCATTAAAAAAGGCCGCAAAAGCGGCCTTTTTTAGCTGGTGTCAGCTATCAGAACAACTCGATTTCTTCCTGCTGTTGTTGATTATTTTGCGTAGGCAGCTGCTGTACCGACGAATTGGTATAAGCTTTAGGTTCTGTACCCTGAATAAAAAACTCAAAACCACTGCTGTTATCAGTTGCCTGAGTTAATAAACCTGTTTTAAGGTCAATGCGCACAGAGGTAATACCTACAGGTGGTTGTACAAAAACTTGCGGTTTGTCTTTTAAGGCAAAACCAACAAAATCCTGCCAGGCTGGCAATGCGGTTCTCGCACCAGATTCACCCCCTGCGATCTGATCTTTACCCAGATTATTATTCCAGGCCGTTTTGCCTAAGCGGCTTTCAGCATCATCAAAGCCAACCCAGGATGTCACCACCAAATCAGGTGAAAAACCAGAGAACCAGGCATCTTTCACATCGTTGGTAGTACCGGTTTTACCGGATAAATCCTGCCGCTTTAATTCTCGTAACCGATGCGCAGTACCAAGCCAGCCAGTGCCGGCTTTCCAGTCACCGCCACCCCAGATGGAGCTTTTCAGGGCGTCAGCAATTAAAAAGGAGTTTTGCGCTGATAAAACCCGCGGAGCATAAGCCGGAGCTTCAGCAACAGCAGGTTGTTCAGTGGGGGCTGTTTGTTGTGCAAAGGTGGCTTCGAGCTGAGCTTCAGCATCTGCTGTTTCAGCCAAAGCTGCAGCTTCTTTTGCCGCTTGTTCCGCAGCTGCTTTGGCTGCTAAATCTTGTTGTTCACAGTCGGAACAAACGGGTACTGGCACATGCTCGAATATCAGGTTGTTCTGATCATCCAGAATTTTGGTAATGACATAAGGCTTCACTAAATAACCACCGTTCGCGAA
>JAHIWM010000072.1 GCA_018815765.1 Gammaproteobacteria bacterium
ACCGAAGTCTGAGTAGTCGCTCTGGTAAGCGCCCATTTCTTTGGCCAGTAACTCAGAGTACAAAGCCCAGCCTTCAACATAGGCAGTAAAACCAGCCTGAGTACGGAAAGTTGGCACTGAGGTTAATTCCTGTGCAATAGAAATTTGCATATGATGACCAGGGCTGCCTTCGTGGTAAGCAATAGCTTCCATTTCATTTTTTGGCATTTGTTTCATATCTGATAAATGCGCGTAATAAATACCAGGGCGTTTACCATCAGGTGTACCTGGGAAGTAATGCTGAGCTGCACCTGGTTGTTCACGAAACGCTTCAACCCGTTTTACCACTAAAGGCGCTTTGGGCAGAATGCCAAAGTATTCCGGCAGTTTTTTCTCAATAAAGGCTAAGTAAGCTTCTGAGTCAGTAATGTAGCCCTGGCGACCTTCATCTGTATCCGGATAGAAGAACTGAGCGTCAGTTTTGATAAAAGTGAAGAACTCTTTTAACGTGCCTTTAAAGCCTACTTTATCTTTGATCGCAATCATTTCTTTGGTCAGACGGTCTACTTCATTTAAACCAATCTGGTGAATTTCGTCTGCAGTTAAGTTGGTTGTAGTCGACTGAGCTAAGCGATGGTTGTAGTACGCCACACCATTTGGCTGAGTAGAAACACCTGTCACATTCACCTGAGTTTTATCCAGTTCGCTGGTTAAAAACACCGATAATGCTTCATAAGACGGCTGGAACTGAGTGGTTAAGGCTGATTTCGCATCGGCCAGTAACTGTTCAGCTTTTTTGTCATCCAGTTTGTCGGCTTTTTTCAGCGCTTCCACTTTGGTTTTGGCATCCGCCCATAAAGGAGCATCTTTATCGCTTTCTTTAAATGGCGCACCGTCTAACAGATTATTGACCTGCTCTAATACACCTTCATAAGCAAAACGTGGTGGGCGTATACCTGCTTCAGCATATTTGGCGGCACGTTGTTGTAATTCAGCAATAGCTTTGGCGATACCACCAATACGTTTTACGTAGGCTTCCATATCAACCACTTCATCTACTTTATGGAAGTTCATCAACACTTGTGGCAACAAGGCATGCACACCCTGCATTTGGTTAAACACATAGGTGTTTACACGAAATGCTGCAGCGTCACGGCTTTGCTCGTACTGGTAAATCCATAAGTCGTAAGAGGTTTTGGCTTCGGTATCTAACTTATTGTAATCAAACTGCGATTTTAATTCTTCAACGGAGGCGGCTGCCCAGGCCAATTGCTTGTCTTCGCCTGCTTCTGTGACGTCGTCAATTTGGTCTTGTTTATCTTTACGGCCTAAGAAGGTCATTTGCAGCGGGCTCATTTGCAGCTGCTCTTCGTATTTGGTTTCAAACCACTGATTTAAGCGCTCTGATTCAGATAAAGCCGCTTTGGTTTCTGCTGCTGTGACTGGTTCTGCAGCTGCTGGTGTGGTGGTTGTTTTGGTGTCTTGTGCTGGATTGCAGCCTGCCAGTAATGCGGCAATGCTAAGAGCTAATAATGAATGGCGCACTGTGCGTTTTCCTTTTAGTTATTGATTATGGAGTATCAGCAGGTACAAAAAATACCTGATGATATAACTACCAGACTAACCTGATTTAACAGCAGAGTCGAAACTCAATTGTAAGTTTATCTTTCAATAGGGCCTGCCGAAAGGCAAGCCCGCACGATATACAACTGTTAGCTGGTTTATTGTTTAGGCATAAGGTCGATCAACGCCACTACTGTTGCCTCAACACCAGCTTTAATAGCGGGCTCTGGTGCTATTTTAAATAACGGGCTGTGATGACTTGGCACTGGGGCTCCGCCTTGTTTTTCCCGTTCAAAGTCTGCTTTAGGTGTGCCTCCAATCTGGAAATACACACTCTGAATGGTCGGGTTCATAATTAAAAACGGATAGTCTTCAGCGCCCATACCCAGGCGTTTGTAGTTCTGATCCAGAATATCTGCACCAAAATGACTGACCCAGCGCTGCTTTAAGCGTTGCGTCAGTGGAATATCATTGACAGTAGGTGGTGTGGTTTGTGGATCCACTGTCACTTCCGGTAGTTTATCCTCAGGCAAACCTGCTACGCGGCCCATATTGGTAGCCACTCTTTTAATGGCGCTAATCAGTTGTTCGCGGGTTTCTAAAGTATCGTTCCGCACTGTCAGCTGTAAATGTGCGGAGTCGGGGATAATATTGTGCTTAGAGCCAGAGTGAAAAGAGCCGACGGTAATGACGCTAGGCTCTTTTGGCGCTACTTCACGGCTGACAATGGTTTGCAGTGCCAGCACAATCTGTGAACCTAAAACTATTGGATCTTTACCGCGATGTGGGCTGGCACCATGAGCCCCTACACCATGAATATGGATATCTACTGAGTCCACGCCGGAGTAGGGCGAACCTTCAACGGCTACAATTTTGCCAGCTTCAATTTCGCTGGATACATGCAAAGCCATAGCGTAATCCGGCGTGCCAAAACGCTGCCAGATTTTATCGTCGCGCATACTCTGAGCACCGCCAACGTATTCTTCAGCAGGCTGGCCGACCAGCATCAAAGTGCCTTGCCATTGATCTTTTATTTTGACCATTTGGCGTGCTGTGCCAATTAAGCTGGTGACGTGCATATCATGACCACAGGCATGCATCACCGACACTTCATTGCCATTCCAGTCTTTGCTTTTTACTTTGGAGGCGTAAGGTAAACCACTTTTTTCTTCAACCGGCAACGCATCCATATCGGCACGCATCATCACTAAAGGGCCTTTGCCGTTTTTCAATATGGCGACTACCCCTGTTTTTCCCACACCAGTGGTGACTTCAAAACCAGCTGCTTTGAGCTCTTTAGCCAAACGTTCCGCGGTTTTAAACTCCATAAAGGACAGTTCCGGGTTTTGGTGAAAGTGCTTAAATAGCGGTTCAAGGTGCTTTTGATAATCGGTGTTAATCGCAGCAGCCAAGTCTTTAGGTGCGGCAAAACCGCTGGTGCTGATGAAGGCTGAGCTGATTAAACAGGCAAGGGGGAGTAGGCGCATGTATAAATCCTTTTTATTGTTATGGATGGTTAGGTGTTGCCAAAACATCACAGCACAAAAAAGCGGCAAAGGACAAGAGGTTGAAATGGATATGCGATCAAATCCAGTCTTTTAAGGACAATTGGTGGTGTTTACCGCAGGCTTTAAGCACACAGAATTAAAGCGCTGAGCAGCTTTATTCAAAGCCAGTTGGCTAATTAAATGCTGTTCTTTATTGATTAAGGTTCTGTTTTAAAATGGTTTTTTTAATTATTCTCACCTGATCTAAAATCAGCCTGGTATAAAACAACATCTTTTGGCTAATTAAGTCGTTATCTGATTTCCATCCGATGGTATTATCGATAGACTCCACAAAGAGCTCTATATACCATTGTATTCAACGAAAGAGGTGCCGCTTCTTATGCTTTCAGGCTATTGAAAATGAAGCACTTAAGTTTTATTGCACTGTTTTTTTACTTAAGTTCGTTGTTGCCCACAGCGCTGTTTTCTGCCGCCCATAATTGGGTCGATTTGCCTCAAAGCTCAGCTGTACATGGCCTGTCGCAACTGACGTCTGCTGCCCCGCCTGTGAAACATTTTGCTTTGTCAGATGACAACGACAAAACGATAGTGCAGTTGCTTTATGCTGGCTTTGTTGCTGCCGTCGAGCTGATATGTCAGTTTTTGGTGGCTGAAGTTCACACCATCACCACTTTGTGTTTTTCTGCCAGAGCACCTCCTTTACATCTGAGTTAGTTCATACTCTGAGTCATGCAGACCATAGCTCCTGAACAGGGAGCTGTGGGAGCTGCAAAATAAAGTTCTGCTATAGGTTTGGCCTGTGGCGTTAATGATGAGAAACCTATTCATGTTTGTGATTGACCAAATTATTTTATTAGCCGCGATTCTGATTGTCTTTGGCATTGTTTCCAGTAAGTTATCGGCCAGATTAGGTTTGCCTGTGCTGGTGCTGTTTCTTATGGTGGGTATGCTGGCAGGCGAAGATGGCCCTGGCGGCATTGTGTTTGATAATGCGCAAATCGCTCATGCGCTGGGCTCTTTAGCTTTAGCCATTATTTTGTTTGACGGTGGTTTACAAACCCCTATGGCCTCTATTAAACAGGTATGGAAACCTGCGTCTGTATTGGCTACGTTAGGCGTATTGGTGACAGCGATGATCACAGGCGCTGCCGCTGCTTATATTCTGGATGTGTCCTTACTTTACGGTTTACTGATTGGTGCCATTGTAGGCTCTACCGATGCCGCTGCCGTATTTTCATTACTGCGTAATGCAGGTATTCATATCAACCCCCGTCTTAAAGCCACATTGGAAATTGAAAGTGCAACCAACGACCCTATGGCGATTTTCCTGACTGTTGGCTTGTTAGAGGTGATGGTCAAAGGCCTGGAGCCTGGTACTGGTTTATTGATGTTGTTTGTACAACAAATGGGCATTGGCTCTGTAGTAGGTTTAGCCGGTGGCTGGTTATCTGTGCGTATTATTAACCGCATTCATCTGACGACCTCTGGTTTATATCCTGTGATGGTGGCGGCTTTTGGTCTACTTGCCTTTGGTGTTGCAGCCAATTTAGGCGGCAGTGGATTTCTGGCTATTTTTATTGCTGGTGTGGTGATAGGCAATAGCCGTTTTGTCTTTCAGCGTAGTACCTTTTTGTTCCACGATGGTTTGGCTTGGTTGGGTCAAATTGTGATGTTCCTGGTTTTAGGCTTGTTGATTAATCCTTCAACTTTACTGGATGTCTGGTTAGAAGGATTGTTGATTGCAGTGGTGCTGACTTTTGTCGCCCGGCCTTTATCTGTGGTCCCGGTGCTTAAACTCTTTGGCTTTAATATGCGGGAAATGACTTTAGTGTCCTGGGTCGGTTTGCGGGGTTCAGTGCCTATTATTTTAGCTATTTATCCGCTTATTTATGGTTTGCCTGGTGCAGAGCTGATTTTTAGTGTGGTGTTTTTCGTGGTGCTTATTTCAGCGACAGTACAAGGCTCAACTTTACCTTGGGTTGCACGAACTTTAGGCCTGACTGAAGCTCCTCCGGCAACCCCAGCGGCCACCTTAGAAATTACTGCTTTAGGTGATGTGGATGCTGATATTGTTGAGTATCAACTAGGCGACAGTTCACGTGCTTCCGGCCGCCGTTTATCGCAAATGGCCTTACCTGACGGCACAGTGGTGGCGATGATCACTCGCGGCAATGATGTGATCCCACCGCGCGGCTCAACCTTCCTGCATGCAGGCGATCATTTGTTTATTGTGATGAAACCTGATGTGCGGGAGTTTGTCGATTTGGTTTGCTCTGGTGTGGCAGAAGCCAATCATCATGACTTGCCAACAGGCGAACTGAAGTTAAAAGGCTACACCAAAGTGGAAGACTTACAGCATTCTTACGGTATTGAGCTCTCTGCAGATGGCGCTTTGTCGCTGGATGAATTATTACGTCAGGCTTTAGCTGATGAACCAAGCTTGAATGTCAGCAAAGACTTTGGCGAAGTGACACTTTCTGTCCGTGAAATGGTAGGACAACGTATTGCTACTGTAGGCATAGCGCCTAAACCCCAGTAAGAATAACCAATGTTAAAATGGGGTCAGATCACATTGTTAACTGTTAACAATGTGATCTGACCCCATTTTCATACCACACCTAAAATTGATGGCATAGCGGCGTCGACTTCGTCTGTGATGGCATCCAGAGTTTTTTCTGCTTCATCCAATGAGCTGACTTCGGCAATATGGAACAAAGCTTCCCCTTCGTTCACCAAGGGTAAGTTATTGCGGCCTATCACTATGCCGTTAAAGCTGGCTTCGACAGCCACTTCAAAATCGGAGTAGGGGCTGTAGATATGCGCCAGTACATCGCCTTGTTGCACGGTTTGGCCGAGGCCTACGTAATAGCGGGCTATGCCATCGTGTTCTGCCCTGATCCAGCTACTTTTTTTACTGAATAAAGAACCGGTTTTCACCGTCTTTTTACTTGGGCTGAACATGCCCAGATCCTGCATCACGCTCATAATTCCGTGAACGCCCACTTTGATCGATTGCTCATCAAAACGCAAAGCTTCGCCGGCTTCATACAAAATAATAGGAATACTTAAAGAGTTGGCCGTGCCACGCATGGTGCCTTCACGGCTGGCTGCTTTGATAATAATAGGGGCATTAAATACTTCGGCCATCTGCAAAGCTACTTTGTCTTTTGCACTGGCCCGCACTTGGGGCAGGTTGCTGCGATGAATAGCACCAGTATGTAAATCAATAACATGAGTGCATTGCTTTAAAATACGCTCGGTAAACTGATAAGCCATACGACTGCCAAGTGAGCCTTTTTCACTGCCGGGAAAACTGCGGTTTAAATCGCGTCTATCGGGTAAATAGCGCGACTGCTGCACAAAACCATAGGTATTGACGATCGGCACCACCACTAAAGTGCCTCGTAATTGACTCAATTTGGGCATTTTCAGCAGGCGACGGCAAATTTCCACACCATTAATTTCATCACCATGCAAAGCCGAGGTGATTAACAGCACAGGCCCTGGCCTTTTGCCATGCACTACATGAGCGCCGATATTCAGCTCAGTGTGGGTGTAGAGCTTGCCAAAAGGAATATCCACCACAGCACGCTGGCCGGGTTCGATCACAGTGCCACCTAAAGTAAAAGCCTGTTGTTTTTCGGTAAGCATGGAGTTGCCTTCTGTTGTGGACATCTACTTTTTCGCCTGCTTCTTCTGCTGTGCTTTTTGCTGCATGCGGGCTTGATGCAAAGGCACGTTTTTCTCCAGATATTCAATCATCCGGCCTGCCACATCTATATCTGTCGCACCTTCAATGCCTTCTAAACCCGGTGAGCTATTAACTTCCATCACCACAGGGCCATGGTTAGAACGCAAAATATCGACCCCGGCCACATGCAATCCCATAGTCTTAGCCGCTGCCAGAGCAGTGCGTTTTTCATCCGCGCTGAGTTTAACAATAGAGGCTGTGCCACCACGATGTAAGTTCGAACGAAATTCACCGGCTTTGGCCTGACGTTTCATCGCTGCAACAATTTTATTGCCGATAATAAAACAGCGAATATCAGCGCCATTGGCTTCTTTGATGTATTCCTGCACCAGAATATTGGCGTTCAGGCCCATAAAAGCTTCAATCACACTTTCAGCTGCAGTGCGGGTTTCTGCCAGCACTACGCCTATGCCCTGAGTGCCTTCGAGCAGTTTAATCACCAGCGGCGCGCCTCCGACCATATCAATTAAATCAGGGATATCGCCGGGTTTATCAGCAAAGCCAGTAATAGGCAAACCTATACCTTCGCGGGCTAAGAGTTGCAGGGAGCAGAGTTTGTCACGGGCACGGCTGATAGCGCTGGATTCATTCAGTGCATAGACGCCCATCATTTCAAACTGACGTAGTACAGCTGTGCCATAAAAGGTGATGGAAGCGCCCACACGGGGGATCACGGCATCAAATTGCTCCAGCACTTCACCTTTGTAGTGAATGCCGGATTTGGTTTTATTGATATTCATATAACACATCAGCGGGTCTATCACCTCAATCTGGTGACCCCGCTCTTCAGCAGCTTCGACCAGACGGCGGGTCGAATACAACTCACTATTGCGCGACAAGACCGCAATTTTCATAACCACACCATTACCAGACTCAGAATTTCTTTGTTGTGACTATTCTAGTGTGGTTTGAATGCCAAGTATCTGTAAAAAATAACATTAAAGTAAAAAAAGTGAGCCAAGGCCAAGGAAAGCAAAAAAACCTATCACGTCAGTCACAGTGGTGAGGATCACTGAACCAGACAGGGCAGGGTCTATTTTCATTTTCTCCAGCCAGACCGGGATCACCACACCACTAAAAGCGGCGACACAAATATTGATCACTATGGCAAAGCTAATGACGCTGGCGATAATCCAGTCGCCAAACCAAAGGTAGGTAATACCGGCAATCACTAAAGCCCAGAGCACGCCGTTAATGGCGCCTATGCTCAACTCTTTGCGCATTAAGGTCCAATAGGTTTGTGGCGTAATTTGCCCTAAAGCTAAACCACGAATAATCAAAGTGAGAGTTTGGCTGCCGGCAATACCGCCCATAGAAGCGACAATAGGCATTAACACAGCTAAAGCCACCACTTGCTGCAAAGTGGCTTCAAATAAACCTATGGTCCAGGCCGCTAAAAAAGCAGTTAATAAGTTAATGCCCAGCCACAATGCGCGACGTTTGGCGCTGTTGACTATAGGGGCGAATAAGTCTTCTTCTTCGTCTAAACCTGCGGTGTGCATAAACTGGCCTTCGAGGCTGCGCCGCACGTTTTCCAGTGCTTCACCTATAGATAAACGGCCTAACAGTTTGCCTTCGCTATCGACGACCGCCAAAGCGCTGTAACCAGAGCGTGCTACTAAATCTGAGCCTTCATCCAGCCCCATATCACCTTGCACAACAGGGGCTTCTGCGTCGATAAACTCCACCACAGGCATATGATTCGGCTGGCCTAATAAGCGTATGCCTTGTAATAAACCGACATAGCGGCCGGTGCGGTCGACCACAAACAAGGCTTCCTGGTATTCAGCATCTTCGGTCAGTTTTTTAAATAAGCGTACTGCATCCCGCACTTTGGCGTTTTTGCTTAAGATCAGTACGTCGTGGTCAGCATAACGACCACATTGTTCGTCATCGTAAGTTAACGCCTGATCCAGCCAGCGTTTTTCGCTTTGGTCCATTCGCGAGCAGGCGTACTGATAAATAGCATCGGGTAATTCGTCCAACAGCTCAATCAGATCATCAACATCAATTTCTTCAACCAGTTCATGCAGCTGTGCTGTTTCGAGCTGTTTAAAGATGTTGCTACGAGCATCGACCCTCATGTAGGTCAGTGAGGCAATTTGTTGTTCTTTTTCCAGCGTCAGCCAGGTACTAACCCGTTGCTCCAGTGGCATAGCTTCAAGGGCAATAGCTATCTCTTCCGGCTCCAACTGGTCCAGTTTTTCCGCCAGCTGTTCAGTTTCGTTTTCATCAAAACTGTCGCGGACTATTTCTTCAATATCCAGTTGGTTATTTTCTACCATTCAACCGCTCCTGCTGTTTGCTGTCAGGCAACAGCTTTACCACCAACGGCGGATTTTGAAATAGGCCAACAGGCCCACGGCTAATCCAAGCATCAGGACCCAAGTAATATAATAGCCGGATGGGTTGTCCAGCTCTGGCATGTACTTAAAGTTCATACCATAGACACCAACAATAAAGGTCAGTGGAATAAAGACGGCACTGAGCATTGTCAGCACTTTCATCTTTTCGTTAATTTGATGCGATGAGGTTGAAATATAACTGCCAACCAAATCACTTAGTTGGTCGTAATACATCTGCGTCATGCTGTGCAGACGCTCAAACTTCTCATAAAAATCGCGTAATTCTATCGAATCAAAATGACGTTTAAATGGATGACTATCATCTTCTTCGTATAAAAGGTCAGAAAACATTTCTTTCTGGTAGGCCAGATTGCGGTCAATCTTCCGAAATACCGAGCGGTACTTCATAATTTGCGCCATTTTCTGATCGTTACCATTGGCTTGCATGCTGTCTTCCAGCTCACCTAACTCGTCTTCAAACTGCAGCAGCTTTTCCAGATAAGTACCTGACACAGCGTGGATATATTTTTTGATCCAGTCTTTAAACTTATCAATGTCCACCATGGCAGAAAACGGCAGATCAATTTTTTTGTCATCCAACTGACTATGGTATTTCACCAGAATCACCTGATCATTAAACAGCACAGAAATTTGGCTATGGCCTGGGTAATCACTGAAATCAGGGCCAGAAAAACCACGCAAAATCAACAGGCTAAAGCTGTCGCTGAACTCCATCTTCGGCGGATGGCGCTCACGTAAAAAATCCTCGGCAATCACAGGATGAATACGGAAAAACTCCAGCACCTGACGCTGTTCCATTTGGTTAGCGGCAGTTAAATTAATCCAGATTTTGGTGTCGGTTAATAATGGGTAATGCAGCGCCTGAAAATCGCTGATCTGCCATTGTTTTTGCTCCGGACAATACTGGTGAAGTTCTATCATGCTGCTGGCCTTTGGAATACTTTTTGCAGCATAAGCAAAAAGGCTACAAGAATGCAATTGCTGTTGTGGATCTTGGACTTAGATTAAAGAGTTTGCTGGAAAAAACAGCAGAAGTTTGTGTCTCGGCATCTGCAAAAGCCAGCGTATTTTTGAATAGAGGTTAGTTTATTTTTTCTTGCTCATGCTCTTTTGGAATTGTGCGAACAGCAAAAAGGACCAAAACAAAATCCAGGGCTAGATATTTCAGTAGGCTGGTATAAAACACTGTAGTTCCTGCCAGATACTTGGTGCCTCCGGAAGAAATGACATAACCCTGTGCAATTTTCTCTAAAACCAGATCAGCAACAACAAAAGCCAGAGCAATAAAAACCAATCTGATGGGCCAGACATAAGGTTTAGAAACTTGAATGCTGATCATTAGGTGACTTATCGTTTTGTGGATTCATTATTAGTTAATCGTTTAGATGCTTATTTTTCAAGGGCTTGAGTTTCTTATCAACGCAGAATACGAATCTTGTCTTTATTCCATTTTAATAAGACGTGCTCACGAAACCAGGCTGGTTTTACCTGATTGTACTCTTTGTCTTTTACATCAAGAAATCCATTGGAATTGACTTCGGCAAATGGCACTAACAAGTCGGTATTATCAAAAAAATAGACTCTGTGGCATTGCATGGACATCTCATAGAGCTGTTTCAGGCTATTGATGTAACGGCTTCTGATTTTTTCTATGGGCACCGGATGCCCACCCAGTTTTACCCGTTCATCTACCCGGTTCACATTAATGTCTGGGTCTGCAATGCAGACGTAATACAAGTAACACTTGAATCCAAGCAGGTTAGCTTTTTTGATATATTCAAGATGACTTGGATGACTCATCACTGATTCGTAGCTATGAGATACCAACATTTGCAGCCATTGTTCCCGTTGACCGGTGGCTATAGTTTGCGCGAGTTGAGAGCGTTTTTGCGGGTCAGGCTCATGCTCGTGCAAAGTTAATTCAATTTCATCCGGGTTGACGTATTGCCCGAGCGGAACTTCATATTTGTGTCGCAACTCGTTGGTTAATGTTGTTTTACCCGAACCATTAGGTCCGGCAATCAGCCTTAGTCGCGGCATAAATCCTGTTCAAGTGTAGGGAAATCATGGGTGTTCGCCATAGGACGAATAATTTCAGTACGACCATCCGGATGGCGGCGCTTGATCATCCCGTGCTGGGCAAAGGTAAAGCTAACTCCATTTTCCAGCGCTCTTTCACGCGCAGCCTTTGATGCCTGTCTGCCAACTGTTGCAAGACTGGCAAAATCAATCAAGGGATCTTTACGTTTTGCTTGCGAGACTTTTTTAACAACAGCACTCATAGCGTTCTCCAGTTCCTGCGTTACTGGCATTGTAGCCAGTACCTTATGGTCTAGCAACAACCCAAGTGTTTTCTGGATTGCAGGAAGCTATGTTTGTTTTGCTATCTATTCAATAAGCAGGCGTCCACGAGGGACGCTCCTAAAGAACGTGCATCGTTACCTCACCAATTTCAAAGACTATTTTTCACTACTCAGGTCCACAACAACCCAGCCTGAATCGTGTTGTAGTGTGGCCAACTCGCCTTGTCGAATCTCTGTATCTCTGTGTTTAGCATGCCATTAAGGTAAAACCCGTGGCAAACCTGGCTGTTTGGTTCGTCATAAAAACATAAAACAAAAAAGTATCAACAGACAGGGGTTAGACAATGCATAAACGTAACGCACTTTCGCTTGCGATAGCGATGGCATGCGCTTTTTCCGCCGTGGCACAGCAAGCTGATGTCAACAAAAGCACCACAGAAACCACAGCACAGGTCACTGCCAACGAAACCGAGCTGGAAGTCATTTCAGTCACGGCGACCAAACGCAAAACCAAGCTAATGGAAACACCGGTGGCTATTTCAGCCCTGAGTGCAGCGCAACTACAACAAAGCGGCGTCAACAATGTGGTGGATATCGCCAATTTAGTGCCTGGTCTGGACATTGCCGTTTCTTCAGAGCAGGCGGCTCCGGTTATTACCATGCGTGGTATTCGTTCCACCAACATTACTGAACTGGGTGACCCTGCTGTAGGCGTGCATCTGGACGGTATTTATTCACCACGTATGCAGGGCGCACTGGCGCTGATGTATGACGTAGAGCGGGTTGAAGCATTGCGTGGTCCGCAAGGAACTTTGTTTGGCCGTAACTCTACAGTCGGCAGCATTAACGTACTGACAGCCAAGCCGGATATGAGCAGTACCTTTGGTAACCTGAATACCGAGATGGGTAATTTTAATGCCAAAAGTGTCGGCGGCATGTTTAACCTGGCGCTGTCAGATGATTTTGCCGTGCGTTTTTCCGGCAAAGGCTTAAAACGTGATTCTTATGTCGAAGGCTACTTCGACCCTAACCAATACGACACCCGTTATCTGCCCGCTGGTGTACTGGACGCAGAAGTGATTTCTGAAAATTCCTATCAGGGCATAGGCCAAACCTTAACTCAGCGCGAAAACTGGTGGATAGATGCGGCAGGTACAGATCCTGAAGCACAAAAAGTACGGGCTTTAACGGCGGCTGATAAAAGCGATTTCTACAATAACGCCAATGAGCATTCATTCCGCGTCAGCACCTTGTGGGAACCTGCTGCAGGTAATTTCTCCAACCACACTGTATTCCAGTACTATAAAAACGACAGTGCCGGCTCTACGGACATGGTGAACTGTGAAAAATTACGTGGCAGACCCACAGAGTTTGGCGGCGACTGTTCCAACTTTTTACCAAGCGACAACACTTATCAGGCCGTAGTCAACGTGCCAGGTAAACTGGAGCTGGACATCACTTACCTGCGCAACACCTTAAACTATGAACTGACCGACGAGTTAGACCTGGTCTGGTTGGCAGGCTATGAAGATATGAAGCGCCAATCGGCTCAGGATATTGAGACGGGTCTGGATGTCTGGGATGGCGCTATGTTTTTCCTCGATGGCACAGGCGCACGTTCTTACTCCACTGAGTTGCAACTGCAGTCGGATGAACTGGGTGATTTAGTCTGGATCGCAGGCGTAAACCTGTTCCATGAAAAAACCTCTACTGTGGGTTATTACGACAACCCTATGGATGACAAGGCGTTTTGGGATCAACCCGACCGTTCTACCGACGCTTTGGCGGCTTTCGGTCAGGCGACGTACAACTTAACTTCTGATCTGCACCTGACCTTAGGTTACCGTTTCAGTGACGAAACCAAAGAGGACAAAGGCGGCCGTACTTTACGTTGTTCCAATGCCGATGGTTGTGCACCTGGCTGGTATAACCGCACTGTGTTGTCCGATCTGCCAACCAATGCCTTTGAAGATCCGTCTATCTATAAATCCTCTTTTGCCAATGATAATAAAGGCAGCTGGCGCAACCACGATTTCCGCTTAGGTCTGGATTATGATCTGACTGAAAACACTATGGTCTACGGTTATGTGGCCTCAGGCTTTAAAGCCGGTGGTATTGGTGACGTGTTTGAAGTGGTAAATGACAGAACAGGTCAGGTACAACGTATTGAAACCCAGTTTGATCCTGAACAGGTCGTGACCTACGAGTTGGGTACAAAAACCAGCTTGTTAGATAACTCACTGAACTTACAGGCCGTGTTTTTCTATACCGACTACACAGATATGCAGTACGCCTCTGTCGGTTCTGTAGGTACTGTGGAACGTCTGGCTCCGGTAGAAAACCCGGATGGCAGCCCTGTATTGGATGCCAACGGTCAGCCTGTGTTGGATTACCGCAATATGCCGGTCGTGGCTTATTACACCCAAAACGTACCGGGCTCAACCATCAAAGGTCTGGAGCTGGAATTTGACTGGAAACCTTATCCAGCAGGCCGTATCAATGGTTATGTTACCTGGACTGATGCCCGTGTGACTGAAGACTGGATCACCAAGTGGGATTACGATCCTGAGTATCTGTTTGCTCTGTCTTATGAAGAATCTGTCGACCCTGAAAACAGCATGCTGACCACTAACCTTAAAGGTAATCAGCTGGCGATGGTGCCAAAATACACGGCTAACTTAAGTTACACCCATAGCTTTGATTTGGGCAGCTACGGTTTTATCCACGGCTGGTTTAATGTGAGTTGGAAAGATAAGTCCTACAACACCATCTGGAACGTCGACAGACATCTGGACGATATGGACTTTGCTGTGTCTGACGAAGCTGTAGGTTATATAGACGATCGCAGAGACGCTCATACCATAGCCAACGCTTCACTGAAATATGAGCCGGTCGGCCAGGTCTGGTTTGCTGAACTATTTGTCAGCAACGCCACAGATGAAATAGTGCAGCAATGGAGTAACACAGGCAAAGGCTTCCCGAAAGGCAGTTTTAATATGCCAAGGTATTACGGGGTGCGTGCAGGCTTTAATTTCTAAGCTGAGCTGCTAGTGCAGAAACCGCTCCTTCATACTGAGCGGTTTCTTTTTATCCGGCGCTTAACACCTGATCGGGTGGGGCGCTGTGACCACGCGAAGGAAGATGTTCATGATCAGTACCAAGAGCAATAAAACTCTTATTAAAACCCTCCACAAAAAGCAAAAAGTGGCATTGCTGGGCTTAGCGCTGGTAACTGCTGCTCAGGCCACAGCCGCTGACACTCAGGCAGCAAACAAGGCCGAAGTAAAAACTGCCCAGGCTGCCGCTTTACCGCAAACAGTGCAGTGGCCTTATGTCAATACGGGGTTAAAGCGCGATCCAGAACTGGAAAAAGTACTGGATCAGATATTAGCTCGCATGACCTTAGGGCAAAAAGTGGCACAGATGATCCAGCCAGAAATTGGTTATTTGTCTTTAGCACAAATGCGCAAGTATGGTTTTGGTTCTTACCTCAATGGTGGTAATACAGCGCCTTATGGTCAAAAACAAGCAACAGCTGAAGTCTGGTTAAAATACGCTGACGAAATGTATGA